>CAVJKK010000405.1:0-2005 GCA_963649855.1 Anaerovoracaceae bacterium | reverse complement strand
CCTGCACCATAATAACGGGATATGCAAACGGAGAGTCCCACGCTTGGAATCTGGTAAAACTTGACGGGGATTTCTATTACACGGATACAACCTGGGGAAATCCGAAATTCCTAGACGGAAGCAAGCCCGAAGGTTATATTGATTACAAATATTTAAATGTAACGACCGAGGATATAGAGAAGACTCACGTAAGTGCGGAAGACTTCGTACTTCCGGAGTGCACGGCAAGCAGTGATAACTACTATGTACGGGAAGGCCTTTACTTTGATACGTTTGATGAAGGTATCGTGGGAAACATAATTTCCGATGCCTATAGCGCAAATAAAACTTTTGCGTCGGTGAGATTTGCGGATTCGTTTAGCTTTACTTCCTGCGTTGAAGATTTCATTGACAATCAAAAAATATTCGATTATTGTCCGGGGTTAAGCGGCATTTCATACACCGAGGACAGTGACAATAACATTTTCACGGTATTTTTTGCATAAAGATGAGCTTACGCGAAAAAAAGTGTTGACAAAGTTAAATAGTTGTATACAATAATACAATATAAAAAGACAAAGACGTCGATTTATTTCGGCGTCTTTGTCTTTTTTACTGTTACGAAAACTTCGTTTTGTAACAGTAAAAAACGCTCCGCGAGGATGCGCACTCGCGCGTAGAAGAATATGTCGCAAGCGACCGCGCTCGGCGCCGGAATTTCGCAAGCGAAATTCCTTTTTTAATTTAAATTACAACCATATTTCAGAGGATGAAGGAGAAAAAATTATGTGTTCAATCATGGGTTATTTAGGCACAAGCCTAACCAAGGATTCCTTGAAACCGTTTTTTGACGAAACGATTTCGAGAGGACCCGACATGCAGAAAATCGTGGAATTCGACGGAGGAGTGCTCGGCTTTGAAAGACTTTCCATCATGGGGCTTTCGGAAAGCGGCATGCAGCCTTTTTCTTTAAACAATAATATGGTTGTTTGTAATGGTGAGATTTACGGTTTTAAAAAGATAAAAGAAGAACTGAAGAAGGAATATACATTTAAAAGCGAGTCGGACTGCGAAGTGCTTCTTCCGATGTATGAAAAGTATTCGACCGACATGTTTGTACGTCTGGATGCGGAGTTTGCCTGTGTTATTTATGATGCGAAAAAGAAAACGCTTATAGCAGCCAGAGATCCGATCGGAATTAGACCTCTTTTCTACGGTTATCCCAAGGACGGAGAAATCATTTTTGCAAGCGAGGCAAAGAACCTTGTAGGCTTATGCGATAAGATCTATCCGTTCCCTCCCGGATATTATTATATTGAAGGAAAGTTTATTCCTTACAGAGACGTCACAAGGGTTACGGAGTACGTAAAGGATGACATCGAAGTCGTTTGCAAAAACATCCACGACAAACTTGTAAAGGGAATCGAAAAAAGACTTGATGCGGATGCACCGCTTGGGTTCCTGCTTTCGGGAGGCTTGGACAGCTCACTTGTATGTGCGGTTTCCGCAAAACTTCTTAAAAAGCCTATCAGAACCTTTGCCATAGGAATGAGTACCGATGCAATCGATTTGAAGTATGCAAAGGAAGTTGCCGATTACATTCACTCGGATCATACGGAGGTAATCATCACAAAGGATGACGTCATCAAGGCTCTTCCCGAAGTGGTTCACTTACTCGGAACCTTTGATATCACCACCATAAGAGCTTCGATCGGTATGTACCTTGTATGTAAGGCAATTCACGAGACGACCGACATCAGGGTCCTTATGACCGGAGAAATTTCGGATGAGCTGTTCGGATATAAATATACCGATTTTGCTCCGAGTGCCGAGGAGTTTCAGAAGGAAGCGCGTAAGCGAGTCAAAGAGCTTTACATGTACGATGTGCTCAGGGCAGACAGGTGCATTTCGGTTAACTCAATAGAGGCTCGTGTTCCTTTCGGAGATCTTGATTTTGCTTCTTATGTAATGAGCATCGATCCCGAAATGAAGCTAAACAAATACGGAAAAGGAAAATATCTGTTAA
>CAVJKK010000404.1:0-2010 GCA_963649855.1 Anaerovoracaceae bacterium | reverse complement strand
AAATAAAGGACACCGCCGTTTTTGAAGTGAGCAGCTGGACTTACGGTAAAATCAAAGAACTGCTGAAAACAAAATCGTAATAAAATTATAGAAAACGTGAATCCCGAAAGAAATCCAGAGGCTCTGGGTTTTTACAAAAATCACCCTTAAGATTGAACCGCAGGCGAGCGCATTCAAAACGCCCTGCCAGCCTTGATAGCGGTGGGAAAAGGCGAAAATCAGCACGGCAAGAATTTCAAACAGAAAACGGAATTTTCCTTCAAAAAAGTCAGAAATAAAGTCCGGAATGTAGAATCTGTACAGGAATTCTTCAGAGAACGCACTCAGAAAAACGCTCAGCACGAGGCTCAGCCACAGAAAAGGTGAAGAAGGCAGCACAAGCATCGTAACGGCAACATTTCCCCCGCGGTGAGCTGCAAACGCCGTCAGTGCTTGGAAAACGGCAGAAATCAGGACAATGGTTCCGAAGCCCGTCAAACAGAGCGAGTGTACAAGAAAAATATTAGGAGTGGGAGAATTGCAGAACCTTTTTTTGTAGACGTCGCGGTGAATCAAAAACAGAAAAAAGCAGGACAAAAACATTCCGAGCGTGTAAAGATTTAATTTAATCTGAACAGAACGGGAAGAATAATCAGGAGAAGCGAGGAGCGGCGGAAGGATGAAAATAAAAAAAACGGATAAAATTTCTATGGTCGAAAGCAGTTTTTTCATTTAGAATTATGAGCATCCCTGGAAAATCTACGGAAAGTCGTTTTTCGGGGTTGTTTGTAATATAATATAAACAGAGATTAAAAAAAAGTGGATTACGCATTTTTCATAGCAGTCATCATCGCGGTAATTTTCATAAGGTGCCTTGTCGTGTATTCTGACGTCCTTAAATTTTTCATGACGGGAAATGACAACGGCTTTAAATTCAGCGAATGTTTTACGCTCTGGAAACTTGTCCGGCTTACGAATATTGATGAGCCCGTTTCACTTTTTCTGTCTGTGCCTGCCTTAAACCGCGCGATTTCTTCGCTCATTTCGGATTCAAGAAGACATGGAATTGAAAATTCCGACAGAATTCAGAATTTCCTTACGAAGCTGTACAAATTCCGCACTGACCTTAACCTTCGCCACGAAAACAGCCGCGGACTCGACTCAACAAAATACTTGAGCAAGGGTCAGCGCCTGAGGATAATCTTTGCAGGCCACAAGGGAATTTTTACTTCCGAAATCCTCAACAACGGCTACGAAATGGTGATAAAACTTCCAGTTCAGAACAATGTTGCAACCGTCCCGTGCGACGACTGGCTCAACCAGGAAATCAGCGTCTATCTCTGGCGGAAAGGCGATGCTCCCTACGTTTTTGACACAAAAGTTACGAATGCGGGCGTCTTTTTCGGGCAGTCCGTTCTGTATCTTGCGCAGACGACTCAGCTTCTTCGTACCCAGAAAAGAAAATCCGTGCGCTGTGAGTGCAATCTGACGGCTTCAATGTATTTCATAAAGCAGGAAATTATCGACTTTAACCTTGTAGAAACCGAACCGGGATACAAGGTCATGCTGGAAGACATTTCAGAAGACGGTGCGATGATCCGCGTCGGCGGGCAGGGAATTCCGAATACGCAGATAAAACTCCAGTTCATGCTCAATGACGTTTTAATCCTGATGTTCGGGGTAATCCGTGCCGTTGAGTATAACCGTGAAATGAATCAGTCAAGGCTCCATTTTGAATGTGTTCACCTTGAAAAAGACATGCGCAACGCAATTTTAAGTTTCGTCTACAACGTTCTTCCTCAGGACGAAAAAAATGTTTTTGATGCAATCAACGCAACTGAAGAAGACAGGGCGCAGGACGAAAAAAGTTTTGAAGAGGCTGGAAACACACCGGAAGAAAATCCGGAAGAGACTCTTGATGAAGTTGAAGAACTGGAAGAAGTTTACAAAAAAATCGGCGAACAGACTGCAACTACGGGAAAACAGGAAATCCCGGTTTCCTCTGAAGATATGGAAGAAGGGGCGGAATAC
>CAVJKK010000403.1:0-2019 GCA_963649855.1 Anaerovoracaceae bacterium | reverse complement strand
CATCCTGATTGTTACGATAGATGGTGACATAGCCGTTTCCGTGGTCAATCGTGACACGCCTTGTAAAAATATCGTCCTCGCTCACCGCAATAACCGTACCCGTGGCAGTCGCCACGACATCCGATATCGTCGACATTTCAAAAACGGCAATGGGATTTTCCTCAACCGCTTTTTCGGGTTCCGTCGTGTAGGCATCCCCGACATCATAATTGAAATGGCCCGCAAGTTCTTCTTCCGGTTCATCCATAACCGAAATATCCACAACCTTTGCGGATCCCGTCAGAGGAAAACCTGTCGGAAGATGTTTTTTATCGTCTTCTTCCTGAGCCTTCTCCTGTTCTTCCAAAGTCATCGCAATCGTGTTGTCCAAAATTTCGTTACGACTGGTAAGCTCTGCCTTATCATTCTCAAGTTCCGTAATCATTTCGTCCTGTTCGGAAATGATGTCCTTTAACTCCTTTAACTTTGAATTCATCTGATTGATCTCATGGAATTCAAAGGCCGTCAGGCACACTCCTATGATAACAATCAAAACCGTCGTAAAGGTCGAAACCTTGAAAATGTTAAACCTTGAGCGATAATATTTGGTCTTTTCTACCGAATTGTCGCTGGTTACGGCAATAGTATAATGTTTTTTTATCCTTCTTTTTTTCTTTGCCATAATAAGCCCTAAATGCAATAATACCTGACCATTTTAACAGAAAGAAAATCTTTTAGCAAATTTGATACTTTTCTTTACTTTTTCGGGGCTTTGTGCTACTCTTTTCTTGTTGCGAGGGCAACGTATTTATTAAGTGGAGGTATCTGTAATGAACAAAGGTACAGTAAAGTGGTTCAACAACCAGAAAGGTTATGGCTTTATCAGCGACGAGTCCGGCAAGGACGTATTCGTACACTTCTCAGGAATTAATACCGATGGTTTTAAGTCTCTTGAAGAAGGCGCAGCAGTTGAATTCGACGTTGTTGATGGTGCTAAGGGACCTCAGGCAGTAAACGTAACCAAGTTATAAGATTAGTACTACATCTTATGCACTCTTAATCAGCTACACTAAGTGCCTTTTCTTTAATATATTGTTTTGCTTATTATAAGCTTTTCATTATTTAGGATGAGCAAAGAGTTATTTGATTTAAGTGTGGGGAATTATCCTGCAAAGTACAAAAAAGGACTTCGATTTCGAAGTCCTTTTTCTTTGTCAAAATCTTCAATTGTGTGCAGGGTATATGTTGCTGACTCAATCTCGCTTGGTGTGAGTCTTCCGATACCGGAAGACCTTTTATCATAAATAAGACATTGCGTAAGGCGCGTACACTCCGCAATCGGAACACTTTCAACCCCAAGTTCTACATATCCCATTTGTCCGACAGTTCGTTTACCTGGCTCGTAAACCTGGCCATATCCTTGTTTGAGAGTCCCGAATTTTTCTGAATAACGTTCATCAGGCGCTGACCTGCCGCAAGAAGTCTTTGGAAAGCTTCCGAAAAAGTAAAAATTTTCTTTTTCTTTTTCTCGGGTGCTGCTTCGTAAGCAAATTCGTTCTTTGCAAGGTCAAATACCGTACCGCTGAACGGTGCGTAAGCATTTATCTTCATTTCCCTGTTAACATAGTCCGTGAAAGCCTCACAGGCCATATCGTCGCCATGGACCACAAAAACCCGATCCGGCTTCTCGCTGAAATTTGAAAGCCATTCTATAAGACCGTCTTTGTCTGCGTGTCCGGACAGCCCCGGAAGTTTGTCTATTTCGGCCCTTACCGAAATTTCCTCGCCGAAGAGTTTAACGGAGGTCGCGCCCTCAATAAGCGTGCGTCCCAAAGTTCCCACTGCCTGGTATCCCACAAAAAGAACAGTACATTCCGGGCGCCACAGGTTGTGCTTTAAATGGTGTCTGATGCGCCCTGCTTCGCACATGCCAGAAGCGGAAATAATGACCTTCGGCTCCTCGTCGAAGTTTATCGCTTTTGATTCCTCGCTCGTAACCGCAAGCCTGAGTCCCGGAAATGTCAGCGGATTCTTTCCTTC
>CAVJKK010000402.1:0-2025 GCA_963649855.1 Anaerovoracaceae bacterium | reverse complement strand
AGCTCAACCGGCGCGGACTGCCTACTTACCACCCGCTTTTATGCTGTTTTATCTTTAACTCGCCGGCTTTGGTTTTTATTAAAAGCCAGTCGGTTATGCCGGTCGGAAGGTTGATTACCTGCCCTATATCCAGTCCTCTTGCGCCAAAGCCGGAGGTGATTGTGCCGGGCTGCGGAGTTTCGGTCAGGGTAATTGCAGAGCCTGTATCAAGCGCGCTGTCGATTGTGAGCACTTTTCCGCTGGCAACGTTTAGTGCGTCAACATTTACGAGCCCTGTTACCGTGCAGTTGCCGCCACTTATTTTGAGCGTGGCTGCGTTTCCGCCGTTCAGGGTAAAGTCGCCGCCCGTTATTTCAAGCTGTTTTTCTATAGAGCCGACTGCGTCATCATATGTTGAAAGGCTTGTAATCGTGAGTTTGTTTTCTCCTGCTGCAACTACGACGTTTGCGCCAGAGATTTTGTGTCCGTTCAGGCAGATTTTCGCGCCGCCGAGTTCTGCCATTGCGCTATCACCGGTCAACGTAACGTCGGAAGACAAAACTACGTCTGTCCCCAAAGCATAACGACCGGTTGTCGGGAGTTTATCAGAATAGTTCCATACGCCGAAAAGTTCGCTGCCGTGGTAGTGGCGTTCAATTTCGATTGTTTCGGCTGCGCTTACATAATCCTGATGATAGATTTTTACGTATTTTGCACTTGTAACGACAGATTGAGGAATTACAACCTTAAAGTTTTTCTTGCTTACAGAGGACATATCTATTTTTTCTGTAGCAAGCGTGTTCTTGTTCTCGTCGAGAAGTTCAACCCAAAGCTGTTTTGTTGTAGTTGTTTCGCCCCAATAGCCTGAAATTACTACGGAAGCATCCCAGTCTGCGTAGGCATTCAGATTTCCGATTAAAGTGTCGAAAGTGATTGAATCAAGAAGGTTACCATTTGCACTATTTGCAGACGACGCAGAAGGTAACTCAGAAATAAAGGCAAAGCGGGTAACATCCTGCTTTTCAGGAACAATATAAACGCCGGAAGCCGGTAACCATGTTCCCAAAGCATCCGAGGTTGTAATGGTAAGATACCTTAAATCCGAAGTGTTTCCAAAACCGTAAGGGTGTTCAGAATCGTTGTTTGTTACGCCGTTATAATTGAATTTTGCCCAGCCGTCTTTTTTTATTTTTGGATTAAGCGGGTCTGAATCTGTGGAAGCTGTTGCAGGAAGAAGTTTTCCATCTGAATCTGTTTCAGGAGCACCAATCTGAACGGCAATTCTTTCTTCTTCACTACTTACTCGTCTAGCATGTTTAAGGGTCCAGCGGATTACGTCTTTGCCATGAGTTGTTAAATCCTGATAAAATACACATGGATGATAGCCATTCATTTCGATAAATGAAAAATCTGTTAAACTATTAAATGTACTGACGTAAGTAGCCTGTACGGCATACTTTATAAATGAGCCATTTACCTTCTTTGTCCAGTCGTAAAGTTTGCCATAAGTAAACAAGGTTGTTTCCGTTGTATTCCAGCCACCATCTACACCGTTCCATAGCTTTGATGAAACATCTTTACCACCTACATCCGTTAAAATAGTTCCAGCTTTTGTTTCAAGAGAAAGAGTGGTATATACATTATTATCATAAACAAACCCCTGCCACGGGCACTCATCAAAATCTCCGTTTACTATTTCTGTCGGAATATATGAACTGTTTTCGTCTATATTTACAGAAATTTCATCTGCAGCAGCGTAAGAAAACAAAATAAAAGTACCCGCTAATACTGCCAGTGTCTTTTTCATAATATTTTTCTTCTCCTCCCGTAAAGAGAGCAACTCTTTTCCACAGTGTTACAGACTATCTCTCATAACGGAGACACTCTGTCTCCGAAATTTAATATAAAAAGAGATGCTGAAACGAGTTCAGCATGACATGTTATGCCAATCACGGTGATTGAGCCTGTCGAAATCACCTGCTTTTAGTTTACGCGTGATTACCATTTATCGCTATGCTGTTTTACTTTCAGTTCGCCGGCTTTGTT
>CAVJKK010000401.1:0-2042 GCA_963649855.1 Anaerovoracaceae bacterium | reverse complement strand
AAACAACACAGTTCGAATCCTCGTAATTGTGGGGAAGGTATTCATTTAAAGGATCTTTGTCAAAAGCAAACAAAAGGACCTTCATTCCCGCCCAGTCAAGCTTCTTCATAAGCTTTTTAACCTGCGGAATCAAAACCGTGCCGAAGTCCTCGGCAATTATTGTTTTTTCTCCGGCTGCTTTTGTAATTGCATCCGTAAGGAGTCGCCCGGGACCTTTCTTCCATTTTCCGAGCGATGCATTTAAAGCTCCGTTTGGAATGCAATAATTCTTCACTATACCGACAAAGTGATTTATCCTGATGGTATCATAAAGCTTCGTATTAATCTTAATACGTTCCTGCCACCATTTAAAATCATCCTTTTCCATGATCTCCCAATTGTATAAAGGGTTACCCCAAATCTGGCCGGACTTTGTATAGGCATCGGCCGGGCAGCCTGCAACTTCAGCGAGGCTTCCGTCTTTGTTTATCATAAACAAATCTCTGTGAGCCCACACATCCGCGCTGTCTTCCGAAACATATAAAGGGATCTCGCCGATTATCGATATGCCTCTGTCATTTGCGTAAGTCTTAAGCTTTTCCCACTGCGTGAAAAATTTGAACTGCACAAATTTCCAGAACTGCACATCGGACGAATGTGAAGCACAGAAATTCTGAATGGCAACACTCCTGTGTTCCCTTAAGCCTTCGGCAAAATTCTGCCACTTTACATACTCGCTTGCTTCCTTTACCGCCATGAAAACGCTGTAGTCGTCAAGCCAGTTTTTTTCTTTTTCGCAAAAAGAAAGAAACTCTCCGCCCTCTCTGTTAAAACGCGAAAAAGCAAGTTTCAAAACCTTAAACCGGTTATGAAAAATTGCCGCGTAATCTATTCTGTTGGTGGAATTGCCCCAGCCGTACTGGCTGATTTCTTCAGGCTTAAGCAAGCCGTCGGAAATAAGGCTGTCCAAGTCGATGAAATAGGGATTCCCCGCGAACGCGGAAAAAGATTGATACGGGCTGTCCCCAAGCCCGGTAGGTCCAAGCGGAAGCACCTGCCAGTATTTGAACCGCAAATCTACCAATAAATCAATAAAATGGTAAGCCTCAATACCGATGGTTCCGATACCGTACTTTGACGGTAAGCTTGCCACGGGAAGTAAGATTCCCGCTCCTCTTTTAAGCCATTCCATATAGCCCCCGAATTTAACGAATTTTCGTAATATTTCGTATATACGTTAAATTTAGCACTTTTGGGGGGATTTTTCAACTGTGAAACAGAGCAAATGATGATTAATTAGGGTGATTAAATGAGGCAAAATGTGATTAAATGGAGCATCGCAGGAATGTGCGTTATATTGACATTGCACATACAAAATTGTATTATTACGTACAGGAGGAATCAATATGGCCAGCACAAATATTACTATGAGAATAGATGAAAATCTGAAACTGCAATTACAACAGCTAATGTCTGACTTGGGTTTGGATGTGACAACTTTTTTTACTATGGCTGCAAAACAGGCAGTACGAGAACAGGCGCTGCCTTTTCACCCCGATCTTAATGCCGGTCTGTACAATTTGGATGCATATAAATTTGCGATGCAAAACACTAAATACAATGCTTCCGGCAGAGCCGTGATTTCATCTGACGATGAATGGGCTTCCGAAAACGAATGGGACGAATTGTTTGAAAAATAAAATTCTCCTCTGCAACGCTCCTATCGATTATTAAAAAATATGCTTGCACGAACCCCTAATTTATGATATAGTTTTCAAGTCGGTTCAAAACGGCTATAGAGGCATAGTTCAAAGGTAGAACAGTGGTCTCCAAAACCATCGATGTGGGTTCGATTCCTACTGCCTCTGGTTTGTTAAAAGCTTTAAACAGTATGTTTAAAGCTTTTTGTTCGTGCGGATAAAATCGTTCTGACCGAGCTTGTATATGAATGACAAATGCCCGTTATCGGGTGCATGACCGATAACAGGCATTTCTGCGTTTTAATCCTTTTCCTCGGTATTGGCTACAAGTCGGTCAAAACTGCTGCGGTATGCTTTGTAATA
>CAVJKK010000400.1:0-2065 GCA_963649855.1 Anaerovoracaceae bacterium | reverse complement strand
GATGAACGAAATCAAAAACGCAGGTTTTTCCATTTCTGTTGATGATTTCGGCTCTGGATTTTCTTCGCTCAGCCTGCTGAAAGACATTCCCGCAACGGTTTTAAAGCTCGACAAGGAATTCCTGAATTCACAGGATACGCAGAAAGAACACATCATCATAAATTCCGTAATAAACATGGCAAAAAGCCTCGACATGACGACAGTAGCAGAAGGCGTCGAAGACCAGAAACAGTCAGACGCCTTAAAGAAAATGGGCTGCGACATCGTTCAGGGATTTTTCTATGCAAAACCGATGCCGGAAGGCGATTTTAACGAACTTTTAAACAAAGACAAACATGACAGATAACTGAATTTGTTTGAAAACTGAAAAATGCGGGTTTATAATAAGGTCAGTATAAATTCATCTCTGGAGATTCGCATGAGTACAAACAAAAAAACGGAAAAAACAAGGGTAATTTCAATTATTCTGGGCGGAGGAAAAGGCACGCGTCTCTACCCGCTCACACAGGAACGCTCAAAACCAGCCGTACCTTTCGGCGGAAAATATAGAATCGTTGACATTCCGATTTCAAACTGCATCAACTCGGGATACCGCAAAATATACCTCCTTACGCAGTTCAACAGTGCTTCGCTTCATCATCACATTACAAATACCTACAATTTTGACAATTTCTCAGGCGGATTCGTCGAAATTCTTGCAGCAGAACAGACACTTGAAAATTCAGGCTGGTTTGAAGGCACGGCAGACGCTGTCCGCAAAAATATGATTCACTTTAAATCTGCAAACCCGACGCACTACATAATTCTTTCGGGCGACCAGCTTTACAGAATGGATCTTAAAGCCTTCATGGAAAGCCACATTCAGAGCGGCGCTGACATCACGATTGCAACAACTGCAGTAAACCGCCACGACGCTTCGGGCTTTGGAATCATGAAGATTGACTCTAAAAAAAGAATTACCGCCTTTCAGGAAAAGCCCGCTCCTGATTTAGACATTTCAGACTGGAAAATCCCTGAAAACTCACGCGGAGACCTGCCGGCAGAAAAAGAATACCTTGCTTCCATGGGAATCTACATTTTCAATGCAAAAACAATGGAAGAAGCGCTCGACAACGAGTTTACGGACTTCGGAAAGGAAATCATCCCGAAATCAATAAAAACAAAAAAAGTAAATTCGTACATTTTTAACGGCTATTGGGAAGACATCGGAACAATCCGCAGTTTCTACAATGCAACCCTCGATTTGACGGAAAATGTTCCTGCTTTCAATCTGTACAACGTTGAAGAACCAATCTATACGCACATGAGAAATCTGCCGCCTTCAAAAATCAATGGTGCAGAAATCGAAAACTCGCTCACGTCTGAAGGCTGCGTAATTTCCAGGGCAAAACTCAAACGCTCGGTAATCGGAATCCGCTCTGTAATAGAAACGGACACGGAACTTGACGGCGTAATAATGATGGGTTCAGATTTTTACGAAACAGAAGACGAAAAGGAAGAAAACGCCAAGACCGGAAAACCGAACGTCGGAATCGGTAAAAACTGCAAAATTGCGGGAACAATCATCGATAAGAATGCTTCAATCGGCGACAACTGCCAGATAAACGTCAGCGGAAAACACTACGAAGACGGTGACCACGGAACGTTCTACTCAGCAGACGGAATTATTGTAATCAGAAAAGGAAGCGTCATTCCTTCAGGAACAGTAATTTAACCCGCTTATTTTCAAAAAAAACTAAAGATGCCGGATTCAATGTACGAAAAACTAGGAGAACTCCTTAACGAAGCCATTGAGTCCGGCAATTTTTTTGCCCAGAACACCGCTTCAGAGGGTGGAAAATCTCAAGAAAACGCAAAAGGTTGTATACAAAAATCAACACAGACAGAAAATTCAAAACAAAAAGACAAAAATGATTTAAAAACTGTATACAATTCTGTACATAATCAAAACGAAAAATCACGCCGTATAGTACAGAAAAATAAAAAACTTATAAAATATGCTCATTTTTCAGTCCAAAAAGCCTGTACATTTGTAGGAATAACTAATGAAATGTCTTATGAGGAC
>CAVJKK010000399.1:0-2068 GCA_963649855.1 Anaerovoracaceae bacterium | reverse complement strand
TGTTAAGCGGCACGCTGTGCCGCTTAACAAGTGTGGAGTGTGAAGAGTGGAGTGATTGCCATTTACAAAACCATATTGTTTCATTTTTACCCTTTAACAACACATTAGCTTTTCGTAATGTTATCACTACCCTTTTCGATTATTTGCAAATTTAAGTTCACAATAACAATTTCTTATAATTACAAATAAAATAAGAGATGCCAAAACATGACATCTCTTAAATTCTACACTGATACGATTTTGTTTAAAATTATATTGGATTTAGAAAAGCACGGTAGTGTATAGAACCACTCCACTCTTCACACTTCACACTAAAATAAAGCCTTCAGCTTTATTTTACAGTACCATTAACCGCAAGTCTGTTAATCTGAGTTGCAATGTAGCCTGCACCGTAGCCGTTATCTATGTTTACTGTAGCAATTCCGTTTGCACAGGAGTTTATCATGGTGAGAAGTGCACTGAGTCCGTTGAAACTTGCTCCGTAACCTACGCTTGTCGGAACAGCGATAACCGGGCATGGTGCAAGACCTCCGATAACGCTGGCAAGTGCACCTTCCATTCCTGCAACGGCAATAACGCAGTTAGCATCCTCGATTGCATCAACCTTTGAGAGAAGTCTGTGAATTCCTGCAACGCCTACATCAAAAACTCTTGTTACGCTTGAGCCAAAATATTCCGCAGTCTGAGCAGCTTCCTCAGCAACAGGAATATCAGCCGTTCCCGCAGTACAGACGGCAATTTTACCGATATGGATTTTGTTCTTATCCTCAAGCTTAAGTATTCTTGAAACCTCGTCATACTCGATATCAGGTATAACCTCTTTGACTATCTCGTATTGATGCTTACTTGCTCTCGTGCCGAAAACCTCGCCGTTTTTCTCATATAGTCGCTTGTAAATCTGTGGCAAAAAGCTATCCGCCTTACCTGCACAGTAAATTACCTCGGCAAAACCTGTTCTCTCTTTTCTGTCTGTATCTATCTTAGCATAGTTACCCATTTCCTCGTATTTTCCGTGGGTAGCATGCAAAATCATATTTTCTGCTTCATCGGTGCTGATTTCACCGTTTTTTAATTTTTCGAGTATTTCCTTTGTGTTCATAAGTATACCACTCCTCTAAAAGCCTAACTCCAACTTTAACCTTAGACTTAGCTTTAATCTTTTACCTATATTATAATACATAATAGTAATAAAATAAAGAAAAATTTTAGTTTGTTTTTGCCGTTGAAATATTTTTTCGCTTTAAGTATAATAGCACCATAGAATAGTTGCAATTGAAAATATTTAAAAAGAAAGATTAGGAGTATAAAATTGGCTACACAAACAAAAAGTAAATTTGAAAAAATGACAACCGAGCCTGTTGAAAAGCTCGTTGCCACCTTAGCCGTTCCGACTATCATCGGAATGCTGATCACTGCCTTTTACAACATGGCAGACACCTATTTTGTCGGTCAGGTCGGCACAAGTGCCACCGCCGCAGTCGGAGTTGCATTCTCACTTCAAGCACTGATTCAGGCTCTGGGATTTCTCTTCGGTCAAGGAAGCGGAAACTTCATCTCTCGAATGCTTGGTGCTCAGGACGAAGAAGACGCAGGAGTTATGGCATCAGTCGGATTCTTCACAGGATTCCTCATTGCAGTAGTCCTTGCGGCGATTTGCCTTATCTTCATCAAGCCTATTTGCGTGCTTTTAGGCTCAACTGAAACAATTCTCCCTTACGCAATCGAGTATTTACGCTGGATTTTAGTTTTCGCTCCGTTCTCAGTCGGAAGTTTTATTCTCAACAACCAAATGCGTTTCCAAGGAAATGCTTCCTATGCTGTTATCGGTCTTAGTGTCGGTTCAATCCTCAACATTGGACTTGATCCGCTTTTCATCTTCGTATTTCACATGGGCGTTTCGGGTGCTTCAATCGCAACAGGACTTTCTCAGTTCATTTCCTTCTCGATTCTCGTATTCATGGACGTTAAAAAGGCAACTGTTCCGATTTCTTTCAAGAACTTCAAGCCTTCCTTTAGAATTTTCAAAGAGGTTTTCCGTGGCGGTATTCCGTCCTTTGCTCGTCAGAGT
>CAVJKK010000398.1:0-2079 GCA_963649855.1 Anaerovoracaceae bacterium | reverse complement strand
GCTCGAGGCAGGTCAGCCGGAACAAAATCCAAACCAACCTATGAATAATAATACCATACAATCAGAAAATGTCAATGAAAATTCCGAAAACAATAGTATAATCAATAGCAGAGGAGTAGAAGAAAATGAAAAAGATAACACTGGAACTGAGCCGGCAGGACTATCCGAACGTGCTGAAAATCTACGGGGCGGAAGGAGCGAAGGAGCAGGCAATCAGCATGCTGATGGCGCAGAAAATGGAGATAACGGAAACGAATCTTTATTCAGCGCTGACGAATCTGGAAATGGATTTGGAATTTCAGACAGCGGCGTCAATGCCGGACGAGGAAGAATAACAAAGGGACAGGCAAGGGAAATCCGCAGACAGTGCAGGGAGATTCTTGAAAAGCCTGATTCTGCAATCACAGAGGCGGACAAGGCTGTTCTTTCGCAGTATGTGGGAGCCGGCGGAACTGGAGAAGATGACAGCTCAAACAGCGGTACATTGTATGAATTCTACACGCCTAGAAACGTAATATCGAAAGTATGGGAAATTGTGGACAAATACAATTCCAACCAGGAAAAAAGCGTTATTGAGCCGTCAAGCGGAATCGGACGTTTTGCGGAAGGAAGAAAAGAAAAGTTCACATTGTTTGAGCTTGAGGAAGAATCTGCACGCATTGCGCATATTCTGCACCCGGATGCGGAAGTTGTGCAGGGAGCGTTTCAAGAAAATTTCATGAAGAACAAGGGCGGACGCTTTTCTAAAAAGTTCAAGCCTTATGATGTCGCAGTCGGAAATCCGCCTTACGGAGCTTATACAGGAAAATACAAGGGACTTGGCGAGGGCAAGGAATATAAGCGCTACGAAACTTATTTCATGTCGAGAACTCTTGACACTCTCAAAGACGGCGGAGTTATGGCTATGGTCGTTCCATCCGGATTTATGGACGGCAAAAGCTCATACGGAAAAGACATTGAAAAAATCGCCGGAAAAGGCGAATTGCTTGAAGCGTGGAGACTTCCGAACGGAACATTCGACAGCACAGATGTCGGAACAGACATTGTTGTGTTCAGAAAAGGCAAGGGCGGAAGCGTTGAACAGATAAAATCATATTTTGAAAAGAATCCTGACCATATTGCAGGCGATGTTGCAACACGCACAAACAGATTCGGCAAGGAAGAAAAATATATAAAGCCTAAAGCCGGACAGACTTTTGAAAGCGCGGTTGAAAATATCGATGTGGGAGCGGCGGAAAAAAAGAGAAACGCCGAAGAGATTTCGCAGGCCGTGGGCGTTAAAGAGAGCGAGGCGGAAAAGCATGAAAACAGAAGCGAGGCGATGAAGGGAAACCAGAACGCCAAAAAGCCATTTTCCGGGCGCACTCTTGACCTTTCGTCATCGCTGAAAGACACCGGAAAGACCGGGACGGCTAAGAACGGAAACAGATATAAGATTTATGAGCCGTCATCTGAGTTCTGGGACACATACAAGCAGGACAAGGAAGAGCTGAAAGAAAACGGCTATCAGCTTGTGAAGACAAAAGGCGGATGGAAAGTTTTCGATTACAACGTGGAAGGCAACAAGGCGGCGGGAGCGAAAAAGACAGAAGCCGAAAAGCACGAAAACCGCAGCCGCGCAATGAAGAACAATAAAAACGCCGAAGGAGAGCACGATTATCCGCTCAATCCAAATGCGCACAAAATGAGCGTTGAGGAATTCAATAAAAAATACGCAAAGAATTTTGACGCAAAAGACATGCCGGCCTGGAAAGCAACCGACAAATTCGGTCATGTCGACATGACAAAATTAAGCGACAAAGAGCGTGAATATGTTGAAAAATCAGACCATTTTGTAAAAGACGGCGGAATGTATATGAACGTTGTAAACTATGCAAGCGGAAATATACGTGAAAAGCTGAACTCACTTGATAAAAACGACAGCCAATACGAGCTCAAAAAATCGCTTCTGGAGGCGGTATGTCCAAAAGAAAAGAAAATCGGAGAGTTCACACTGTCGCCGATTACAGACTGGGCGAGAGAGTACAAGACAGCGGACGGCAAAAGCCTTATAGACGGATTTTTTGACTGGGTTTATAA
>CAVJKK010000397.1:0-2092 GCA_963649855.1 Anaerovoracaceae bacterium | reverse complement strand
CCAGCCCCTCCCTACGCCTTTTTCTGACAATTTACACTGTGATTCAAAAACTCGATATTCATGCTAGTAAAAATGTCAAATAGCCGTAGCCAAAGTTCTGACACAGACGCATCTTGAGCTCAGCTCAACCATGCGGCTCGTGGCAGGTTTTTGGCGAGAGGCTATTTGAATTTACTGTAAAAACTCAAAGTTAACGTTATTATAAATCACATTTTTTTATATGGCAATTAAACGTTGTGGTTGTCCGCTACCCTTAATCTTTATATACTTTTGATATGTTTGAATCTTTTCTGGTCAGGGCTTTTCTTAAAAAACACGGGTTTGCTTCCCGCATGGTGACTGACGAAATTTTAAGCGATATGTATGCACGGCGTCCCGCTGCGGGTGGAATGGACATGAGCAGAACGTGGATGCTGCCCCCTGAAAAAAATCCTGCGGATGAAAAAGTAATCGTAATTGATGCCGGCGGAACAAACTTTAGAAGCTGCCTTGTTTCCTTTGACAAAAACGGCTGTGCGGAAATTTCAGAACTGCAGAAAAGTTTTATGCCTGCGACCGAGCGTGTCTATTCAAAGGAAGAATTTTTCAGTGCGGTTGCTGACAGAATTGAATATTTAAAGGATAAATCGGACAAAATCGGTTTCTGTTTTTCGTATTCTGTTGACATGACGCCGGAACACGATGCAATTCCAAACGCTTTCAGCAAGGAATTCAAGGCACGGAGCATTTTAGGGCTGCCTGTCGGAAAAAATCTTGTTGAAGAACTTGAAAAGCGTGGCTGGAATAAAATCAAAAAGATTTCCGTCGTAAATGATACGGTCTGTGCACTTCTTGCCGGGAAGACTGCCGTGCCAGCTGCTGATTCTTACATCGGTTTTATTCTTGGAACCGGAATGAATGTGGCTTTTATTGCGCCGTCGGGAAATGAGTGGGACGCAGAAAAAAAAGAGCAGATTATCGTGTGCGAAAGCGGCAAATGCAATACTGTTCCGTGGAGCGATTTTGACCGCGATGCAGATACCAGAACCGTTGTGCCAGTCCAGTTTCCGTTTGAAAAATGCTGCAGCGGGGCTTATCTTGGAAACGTCTGCCTTTCAATTCTGCAGTTTGCTGCCCGTGAAGGTCTTTTTGGAAAAGAAACGGCGGAAAATCTTCTTGAATTAAAATCCCTTTCTACCATTGTCTGCGACGATTTTCTCTATATTTATGATGGAAAGAAAACAGACACCGCGGCGGAAGAAAATCTTCTCCAGGACTGCTTAAAAACTGAGCGCGACAGAAAAATTGCATTCCTCCTGCTTGATTCTGCGGTTGACAGGGTGGCTCATTATTCTGCTTCGCTTCTTGCGGCAAACCTGATTGCGTGCGGAAAGGGAAAATCTCCCGATAAAAAAGTCTGCATTGTGTGCAACGGAACGACTTTTTACAAAACGTTCAGGCTTAAAGAGCGGATTCAAAAATATCTGAGTGATTATGCGGCAGAAAAAGGTCTTTATTTTGAACTCGTAAAGGTAGAAAATGACATCACGACGGGCGCTGCCGTTGCGGCACTGATTTAGGTTTTTAATATGAAGAAAAATTTTCTCTTTCTGTTTGTTTTGTTTCTGCTGAGTCCTCTTTTTGCGCTTGGCGGACTTATGGCGGGCGTTGAAGGTAAGCTCAACGTCATTCAGACTCAGTATTTTGACATCATCTATCCCGAAGCCTCGACTGAAACTGCGCAGAAAATTGCTGCTGTCTGTGATGACTATTACCGCGAAATTTCAGCAAAGTTTGGTTATGAACCTTACGAGCGTTTCCCCGTTTCGATTACGAATCAGGTTGAATCCCTCAATGCCTATTTTTCGATGGCACCTTACAACACGATTGTTCTGTACGATACGGAAATCAACTATGAACTTGACATGAACGAAAAAAACATCGAGTCCGTTTTTTACCATGAACTCGTGCACGCGGTTTCCCTCAATTCGAAAGCACCGTTCTGGCGCGGAATGGCTTTTTTTGCAGATTTGCTGACGCCGGCGGGACTTTCGCTTACGTCTTTCTGGATGGAAGGCGCTGCGGTTGCCTTTGAAAGCATGCAGAAGGGCGG
>CAVJKK010000396.1:0-2095 GCA_963649855.1 Anaerovoracaceae bacterium | reverse complement strand
TGTTTTACACTTATTCGAGAGTTTTTAATGTTAATTGCAAAAACTCGAAATTAAAACTATTACGATTCTTTAAATGCTTTTTCCAGGCGGTCGCTGATTTTTGACAGCTGCTGTTCGCTTGTGATGTGGAACATTGCCAGTACGTCTTCATCAAACTGGTAGTAATCTATTTCTTTTGTCTGGTAGTGCGCAATCATGTCTGAAAGGTAGACCAGACTTGTCAGTTTCTTTACGTTTTCCGGCGCAGCGTCCGGTTCGTGGTGGTGGCGGATTACAGAAACAATCACTTCCGGGAAGTTCCATTTTTCTGCTATGAGCGCACCGATTTCTCCGTGGTTTACGCCCGCAATCAGTTTTTCAAAGATGTCTGGCTGAATTCCCTTCTGTGCACAAATGTCTTTTATCCGCTTTATGTAGTCAGGATGTGCAGTTTCAAAAATCAGTTTTCCCATATCGTGCAGAAGTCCGCAGACATAAGAATCTTCGTTCAGCGCCTTGTCCGAACCGCAGAAGTTTCTTGCAAGGTTGTAGGCATAAAAAGCGACTCTGTAAGCGTGCGTCCAGAGATTTTTTGACTCTCCGCCGAGCGAGTCCAGCGTTTTTACAGAGCTTACGGAGAGCACGAGGTTTTTCAGTCCGCGTATTCCGACAAGTTTTACAGCGTCTGCAATGCTGCAGCACGGAGAAGCGAGGGCAAAAGTTGCAGAGTTTACGAGCTTCAGCAGGTCAGTCGTAAGTGAAACATCGCTTGAAATAAGGCTTGCGATTTCGCTCATCTTTGCGTCCGGGTCGTTCAAAAGTCTGTTTACCTTTACGACTGTGTCCGGGAACTGCGGAAGTTCATCGATTATCTTTACAAATTCATTGCTTACGACACTCAGGTTTTTCTGTGTCTTTTCATCCAGCGGAAGGATGATTCTCGTAATCGTTTCACCGTTTTCACACAGAATCTGGAAGTTTTCTTCAGTCAGACCAATTTTTTCCAGCATGAGAATCATGATTACAAGTCCAAGCCCCGCGCCTTCCGTGTCGTCAAGAATCTGAGCCATCGCCTGGTCAACGGAAGTGTACTGCTGGGCACGGCTGAGTTTGTCGTGCATGCGCTTGTATTCTTCAACGGTCAGTTCTGAGTTGTTGCGCACTTCAATCTTGATCTTGTTGTTGCGCGACTGAAGGATCAGTTTTACATAAAGCCCGGCTTTTTTCTGAAGTTCAAGGTAGTAGCGGATATTTGAAAGGGTTTCCGTCTTGAAGTTTTTAATACCCTCTGCGTACTGACCTTTATCAAGGATGTCGAGTTTTTTCTGCTTAAAGAAGATGCGCTTTGTATTCGCCTTTTTGCTGTTTACGAGGAGTTCATTCAGACAGTAAGTGAGATATTCTGCCATCTGATCCTGATTCAGTTCACCGAGGAAGGCACGGAGGACAGAGTCAATGTAAGATTCCATTTCGCGCGGAAGCGTGTAAGTCGTTACGGACAAAGGGATCCCCGCACGCACTGCCATTTTTATCTTTGATAGGTCAAACTTTACTTTTTTAACTGGAGGCATTTTTTCTCCCCGAAAACTATGCGTTTTAATCTGTTTAAAATTTCAAAAACTTAATATCGAGTTTAATAGATTATACAGTAATTTTTCTATATTATGAATATATGTTTGACGCTTTTCTTTCACAAATGCTTGTTATATTTCTGCTTTTTGTCTGCTGTTTCAGAACTTTTTTTTCAAAGAATTCAAGAATTGACTCCGCTGCAATTTTAGCACCGGTCGCTTTTTTAATTTCAATCCTCAACATCTTTCTGTGGAACTTAAACGTCCCGAACATTTTTCTGCTGTGCCTTTCACTCCTCGTCATGCTTTCAAACCTCCGCGCGCTCATCCGCCTTTCAGCGAGGGTTTTTGTAGACCGCTATTCTGCCGCCTCAGTGATTTTTTCAATTCTTGAACTCATTCTTGTAGTTTTTGCAGGCACGGTCATCTTCTTAAATCGTCCCGTAAAGCTCACCCCGCAGGACTTCAACTCCGTAAAAACAAAAAGCCGTCTTTCAGGCAACGCTTCACGTGGCTTTAACCCCATTGCAGAATCAGATTTTTTC
>CAVJKK010000395.1:0-2098 GCA_963649855.1 Anaerovoracaceae bacterium | reverse complement strand
GCGGTCATCTTATGGAAAATCTAGTTGAAGACTACATAAAGAAAGCCGGCTTTATAAAAGACAAAAATTATTTTAAAGAAATGTACATTCACGAAATCAGTGAAAAATGGAATGTCGATTTATCCGCAATTTCAAATCAAGGCAAAATGGAAAAACGCTTTGATTTTGTCGTAAAAACAGAAAATCAAATTTATGTTGTAGAAACAAACTTTTACGGAAGCGGCGGTTCAAAACTAAATGAAACTTCCCGAAGTTACAAAACACTTGCCGGCGAAATCGATACAATCAACGGTGTAACTTTTGTTTGGTTTACAGACGGTAACGGCTGGCAAAGTGCACGACACAATCTCGAAGAAACCTTTGACGTAATGGAAAACATCTACTGTATAAAAGATATGGAAGATGGTGTTATTGGAAAAGTGTTTAGATAATTTATGCTCCAATCCTACTACAAATCCCCTAACCGCGATTTTACTCTTTTACAAGGCGACTGCGTTGAACTTTTAAATCAATTCGACTTTAAATTCGATATGATTTTTGCAGACCCGCCGTATTTTCTTTCTAATGGAGGAATTTCCGTTCAGTCAGGAAAACAAGTTAGCGTAAATAAGGGCGACTGGGACAAATCTCAGGGCTTTGAAAAAGACAACGACTTCAACCGCCGCTGGCTTTCTGCCTGCCGTGAGCATTTAAAAGAAAGCGGTACAATCTGGATTAGCGGAACTTATCACAATATTTTTTCGGTTGCTCAAATGTTGAACGAACTTGATTTCCGAATTTTAAACTGCATTACATGGGCAAAGACAAATCCGCCGCCGAATCTTTCGTGCAGATTTTTTACTCATTCCACAGAATTTATCTTATGGGCACGCAAAAGCAAAAAAGTTCCCCACTACTTTAATTACGAACTGATGAAAGAAATAAACGGCGGAACTCAGATGCGGGACTTGTGGACTTTGCCGGCGATTGCAAAATGGGAAAAATCCTGTGGCAAGCACCCGACGCAAAAACCGCTCCCTCTTTTAGCCCGAATAATTCTTGCTTCCACAAAAGAAAATGCCTGGATTTTAGACCCTTTTACTGGAAGTTCAACTACGGGAGTTGCCGCTTCTCTTTTGAACCGTCGTTTTTTAGGCATTGACCGCGAAGCAGATTTTCTTGAACTTTCAAAGGCGCGACGCGAAGAAATAAAAAATATTTCTGTAAGGGAAAATTACCGCCAGCGGATTACAAAATATTCTGACAAGCCGATTCAAAAAATCTTTGAAGTTTGTGAAGACGAACCATATTTTGGCATTGATTTACCGTTTTAGAGAAGTATCCGCTTGGCTTTGACAGACTCAACCACCGTGTTTTAACCTCTTTAGACAGCCTTTTTTTTATGTCTTTGCTCTATTCGTATTTTATTCTGAAGTAGTCCAGGACTTTTTTCATGTCGTCCTGCGCGGTAAGGCAGGTGTCGCGCAGATAGCCGCGTTCTTCGTGCCAGTTTTTTATTCCGCGGTAGTAGAAAAGTTTCAGTTCTTCCGTGATTATGAACGGCACGAAGTTGTGCTTCAGACATTCTTTGAACATTATGAGCCGTCCGACGCGTCCGTTTCCGTCCTGGAACGGGTGGATTTTTTCAAACTGAACGTGAAAATCGAGGATGTCGTCAAAAGAAGGCTCTGCGATTGAATTGTATTCTTCAAGCAGTTTCTTTATTGCGGCGGCAACTTCTGCGGCTTTTGTCGTTTTCGTTCCGCCGACTTCGTTTTCTAGCCTTTTGTAATTTCCTACCGCAAACCATGTTTTTGTGCTGTCCGTCGTGCCGGTTTTCAGTACAAAATGAAGCTGTTTTATAAAACTTTCCGTCAGTTTTGATTTCGCGCCGTCTATCACGAGGTCTATGCAGCGGAAATGATTTACGGTTTCGATGATGTCATCGATTTTTACCGCCTGTTCTGTAGCACCGATTGTTTTTGTTTCAAAAATATAGAGGGTCTGCTCGTGGCTGAGTGCAGAGCCTTCCATGTGGTTTGAATTATAGGTGAGGTCGATTTGAATTTTATGGTAGAGACCGTTTTTCTGCCGGCTGTCTTTTTCGCGCTTTAAAACC
>CAVJKK010000394.1:0-2101 GCA_963649855.1 Anaerovoracaceae bacterium | reverse complement strand
AATAATATCAGGAGACAATATGATTTTTTTTGCTCATATACGAAAAACTACCGAGAGGTTCGCACTCGAAATTAAAAGATTTTTGTTATAATTATAACGTTTTATATAGTAAAACGTCTTTAGCTGTAGATTTTTGCTGAATGGTAGCCTATATAGGGGGACTTAAGCGAAAATCTGCAGTCGCCCCCCCCTCAAGGGGGTGGCGTGGGTTGAAATCGTCCGGGCTTATGTATCACGGGATTGTATATCGTCGCTCCCCTCACGGGGGGGCGTGGGTTGAAATTGCTACTGGTACGGGTTCCACGCTTTCAGCGACCAGTCGCTCCCCTCACGGGAGGCGTGGGTTGAAATCTCGCTAACTTGAAAATATCCGCAAACTTTTCATCGCCGTAAAAGGCGACCATTTCGCGAAATGTGTCTTCCGCTTCTTTATGCTTGAAGACAAACGGTTTCGGCTCTGACCAGTACAACGGAAAATATTCTTTTCTGAATACTTCAAGCCCCTTGTCTCTTACAGCCCTTTCCATTTCTTCTTCCTGTGTCTCAAACGGATTCGTGAAAGCCCAAAGCTTTTCTCCCGCCCTTATGCACCATCCTGTATAGAAAAACTTTTCCAGTGTGTCTTCCGGCCAGAATAGAAGCTGTTCAAAGGATGCGTATAGCGGAAGGCTGCTTTCCGGCTGAACACCTTCAACGTAAAATATTTCGTCGTTCCGGGTTTTTATGTACTCTCTCCCCTCCGGGTTCGGGCTTCCCCAGTAAACTGAAGGGTGTCCCGGTTCGCAGAATTCTTCAAACGGCCCATTAAGGAAGAACGTCTTCTTTGCAAACAGAAAAGCTGAAAACTCTGCAGCCGTACTGTCTTTCACGTCTTCAGGTTTTTCAATCATTGTGCTGCTGTGGACTTCACAGGTCCCGCTTTCGTTGCCATACTGAATCGCTTTACGGTAATCGCAATTAGCAAAGACACTTTTATCGAGCCTCGCTTTCTCCGCTGCATTGAAACTGTTTACGAGCTTACGGCGGAAACGGAAGGATTCATACGCAATCCGGTCCTTTTCTTCCCCCTTGATTTCTCTTATCGGGGCATATTCGAAGAGGTCAGTGTCCCCATAAAGTACAATTCGTTCTGTGTAGCCGTGTTCCTGAAAAACAGCCGCCGCCGCTACCAGATCATCGTCAGAAGTCCGTTCTGAATATATCTCCTGCAGAAACGGATACATCTCTTCTATCGAATGCCTGCATTCTGCTTCAATCAGCTTTACTCCAGAGATATCAACTTTGACTTTTACCGGCGCAAACTCTGTTTTAAGCCGTTTTGCTGATTTGTTGACATAATCCTGATCTGCGCTGTAGAAAAGTACAAGCACACGTCCCTTAACTGCTGTTGATTTAGAATTTTCTGTCGGCATCTTTTACCCCCTTCCAAAGCGGTTTCTTTAATGTTCCATTCTTTGCCGCTTCTCTGATAAGCTTTACTGCATCGTCTGATACACCCGCAGTATCCGGTTCTTCGCTATTCCACCCGGCCGGAAAGAACAGAGGAAGATGTGTATGCAGGTATTCATATACCGCCCAGTCGCGGCATACACGCCCCTTCCTTTTCTCTTCACTTTCTTCCGGCTCCGTCAAATACAAATAGTTGTCGCCCTCAAGCCTTATGCACCAGCCGTACTTGACGATGCTTTTGATATGTACGTTCGGCCAGAAGGTGAACTGCTCGAATGGCGTATACAACGGATAACATGAATTATGCGGCCACCTGAGCATGTCTATCTCGTAAATGTCTCCGCCAACATAAACATGCATCCGGCCATCAGGTTCCGGAGTGCCCCAGTCAGGTGAAAAAAGTATTTCGCCTTTCTGCTGCTTGTTCTGTATATCATCCAGAGCGCTCAGATAATCCCCTTCGAGAAATCTGAGCCTGTACCATGCAAGAAGAGGCTCAATTTCCCGTATTTCCAATGGAGTTGGAGTATAAGGGGGATCCTTTTTCTCTCTTTCATTAACCACAGTCATGTAGGCATTCCAGTTGTCCCGGTCAACTATTTTAAGGCCAACGAACATACCGTTTTTAATTTCGGAGCCTATAGCTTTGTTC
>CAVJKK010000393.1:0-2107 GCA_963649855.1 Anaerovoracaceae bacterium | reverse complement strand
GACGGGATATGCTGCAGAAAATTGATTCTAAGATTTATATTATCGGAGCTGGCTTTGCGGGCCAGATGATTGCGCAGGATTTAATGCGCAAAAAGGTTTTCGGCTCTGTTGCAGCGTTTCTTGATGACGACAAAAAACTAATCGGTAAGTCAATTGAAGGAATTCCTGTCCTCGGCACGATTGCGGAAGTTGCAAGCCTTGTAAAATGCGGTCCGCTGGATGAAGCAATCATTGCAATTCCAAGTGCTCCGGTCGAAAAAATCAGGGAAATTTACGAAGCATTAAAGACGGGCGGTTTTGCCCACATCAGAATTCTGCCGAGCGTAAGCCAGATTGTTGACGGCAGAGCTCATTTCGTGCAGACGAGGGAAATTGACCCCTTAGACATTTTAGGGCGCACCCCGGTCATCATTCCTTTACACCAGAGTTTAAAATACCTGCGCGGAAAGCGGGTCTTGATTACGGGCGCAGGCGGTTCAATCGGTTCGGAACTTGCAAGGCAGCTTTTGTCCGGCGGGGCTGAGCGTCTTTATCTTTTCGGTCACGGTGAAAATTCAATCGTACAGATTTATCGGGAACTTCACGTTCTTCAGCAGGAAGGCGTAGGCGAAAAAGCAACGGTAGTGCCGATCATAGGCGACATGAAGGACAGGGAATACGTCAATTACATCATAAAAAACACTCATGCTGACGTAATTTTTCACTGTGCAGCGTACAAACACGTTCCCATGATGGAAGAAAATCCGGTTGCTTCTATTGAAAACAACGTTTTCGGAACGAAAAATCTTCTGGACGCAGCCCTCAACAACAGCGTTCAGCGTTTTGTCCTGATTTCCACGGATAAGGCTGTAAACCCGGTGAGCGTTTACGGCGCAAGCAAGATGCTGTGCGAAAAACTCATTCTGCAGTATTCAAAGAAGGCGGGCAAAAATCAGAAATTCATGTTCGTACGCTTCGGCAATGTGCTCGGCTCACGCGGTTCAATTCTTCCGCTTTTTCAGGAACAGATTAAGGCGGGCGGACCGGTAACGGTAACTGACAAAAACATGGAACGATACTTTATGACGATTCCAGAAAGCTGTTCTTTAGTGCTTGAAACCGGCGGAATCGGCGACAACGGAAAATCCTACCTTCTTGACATGGGCGAACCCATAAAAATCTATGATCTTGCTGAGCAGATAATCAAATTCTCAGGGCTTGTGCCGAACAGGGACATTGAAATAAAAATCATCGGTGCGCGCGAAGGTGAACGAAATCACGAGCCTTTGTGGCTTGAAGAAGAAAATCCAAGAAAGACAAAATACGAAAAACTCCTCGAACTCAAAAACATGGAATTCGGGGACGAAGAACTCGATTCACTTCTTGCAGGCTTAAAGCCGGTCTGCTGTTTTGATCCTGAAAAACCGGAAATGTTCCGCGACAAGGCACTTTTAATAAAACTCTTGCGTGAAAAAATCAAAAGTCTTGACGAGTTCTACAGCACGACAAAAAACAGTTCCAAAAATCTATAAAGGCAGGTTGCACAAAATGAGCAGTTCTACGAAAGATTTGAAAGTTCCATTTTTTAAGCCTTCTTTTTCGGAAGAAGAAAAACAGGCGGTCTGCGACTGCATAGATTCCGGCTGGATTACGACAGGAAAAATCACCCACGAGTTTGAAAGCGAATTCGCTCAATTTCTGGGCTGTAAGCACGCGCTGGCGGTAAACTCAAACACAAGCGGAATGATTCTTGCGATGGAAGCCTGCGGAGTAAAAAACGGACGCTGTGTAATCACCACGCCCTACACTTTTGTTTCAACGGCAGCGAGCGCAATTCATCTTGGTGGCGACGTTTACTTTGCGGACATAGAAAAAGATTCTTATTCAATTTCGTGCGCTTCAATCAGAAAAGTCCTCGAAGAATTAAAGGCTGCGGGAAAAATCGAAACGCTGAGCGCCATTGTTCCGGTTCACATTGCAGGAAATCTCTGCGACATGGAAAAAATCTGCGCCCTTGCAGAAGAATACTCAACTCCACGCAACAAAATCTACGTAATTGAAGACTGCGCCCACTCCTTCCCGAGCAGAACGAAAAACGGATACGCGGGAACTTTAGGCGATGTGGGCG
>CAVJKK010000392.1:0-2107 GCA_963649855.1 Anaerovoracaceae bacterium | reverse complement strand
ACAGCAAATTCTTTGGGCGATAGTTTCACACAAAGAAAAGGTATTTTAAAACAGAAAACCTATAAATCAAAGGACGTGAATACAGATAGTGCTAAAAGCACTAACATGAACGAGTATTTTGGTCAATTAATGGATAACGGATGGGCGAAAGCCATTCCAGAATTGACTAATGTTAATACCGACAATGCAGAGGATGAATTTAAGGCTTTGTCCGATGCGTTAAATACGTTCTATGACGATTATCGGAAATTCGAAGGACTAGCAAAAGGCGATACAGATAGTGTTGTTGATGGGTGGATTGACCTTTTTTCTTACATCGACAAGGCAGAAACTTCCGTAGATGGTTTTACAAATAATCTCAAAGAATTGTCCGATATAGGCAAAAGCTTTTCTGAATCATTTGGTATTGATACTAGCGGATTAGAAAAGGCTAGACAAGTTGCTCAAGAAACAGGGAACGCACTTAAACAGGTCGGCAAGTCTAGCGGTGGAACTTCAGCACCAAAACAGGAGAATACGCAAAGTATTTCCGAACAATCTAACGCATTGTTTGATAGGTTTAAAGATGTTGGTAAGAACTTTGATACATCCAAAATCAGCAACTCTGTATTCGATGTGGAAAAAGAAATTGCAAAAGCTGAGTCGGCACTTGAAAGTTACAAGGCTAAATATGACAAAATGCTTGCAACTAACGATTCTGATACGTTAGGGAAGTCTTTTGTTAATACGGCATACGACATTCAGCTTGTGTCTAACAAACTGGATGCTTTGAAACAAAAACTTGCAGATGTTAAAACGGCAAATTCCGAAGCAATCAAAAATATAACCATTACTAGAGATGGTGGAGACACAAGTGAAAAAGCTGATACACGCTCTGAAAAAGTTCAAAAGCAATCACCACAAATCAAGGGTGCTACGCTCAAACGGCATAGCGGTGATGTATCTATCAAAAACAAACGTGAGACGTTTGGACTCAAAGTTAAGGTTAAAAAGAGTGACGAAGAACAAGCCAACACAAGTTCCGCTTCAAATTCTTCTACAAGTGCCAAAACCGAAACAAACAGTGAGACGAACGAAGGGGACATTGAAAACCTTGCTAGTGCTTATGACAAACTCAAAAGTGCGGTTGAAATGTTTAAAAAAGTATTTCATGGTGTTCCAGAAATGCTTATGCAAAAACTTAAGATGCCAGAGGTTGAAGGTGCAGACTCTAAGCAATCTGATGATAGTGCAAAGGGTGAAACAGCTGACAAAATCATTGATACCGATAGTATAAAGTCTGTAGAAGATGCAGAAAAGGCAATGAAGGGTGTGGGTTCTGAACTTGCAGACCTTAAACAGAAACTTGATTTGCTTAAACTTGCAGATGGATTTGACGAAAATTCGGAAGATGCAAAGAAGTTACAATCAAACATTGACCTTTGTAGTGCAAAAATTGAACAATATCAGCAACTTATCGAACATTTAAAGGGCGGTGGAACATTTGAAACGTTCCAACCGACAACTACGTCAGGCACAACCGAAACGGCAACGCCTATTGTATCGAATACAAACATAAACGAACTTGTATCTGAAACGGCAAGTAAGATACAAGAATTGAAACAGTCCCTTACTGATAATTTAAAAGTTGGTATTGACGAGTCACAGATTGCGACAGATATTGCAGAAATTCAGAAACTTGAAAAAGAATTGAAACAATATCAGAAACTAGCAAGTTCGATGCAAGGAACAACGGCTTCACTTGGAACTATTGATACAAGTTCAATTAGTGGCAAACTTGAATATGCTAAACAAGCGGTCAAAGAAAAATTTGCTGAAATGAAATCGTCAATAGCCAATTCAAAGCTAGGCGGTGCGGTTAGTACAGTGTTTGGCGGTGTTAAAAAGGCTATCGGTGGTGTTACATCCGCTTTTGGAAGTGCTAAAAAGGGTGTAAGCGGTATTACATCAACATTTGGCAAATTTTCAAGCGGTATTTCACAAGCATTTCCGCTTGTAGGCAAGCTTAGTGGTGGAATTGGTAGTCTTGCAAAGCGTTTTTCTGGTGGTATGATACGACAGCTAGTATTTAAAACAATTAGTGCTATCAATTCGGCACTATCAGAGG
>CAVJKK010000391.1:0-2112 GCA_963649855.1 Anaerovoracaceae bacterium | reverse complement strand
ATGCCACAGCGTTCTGCTTCTTTCTGAACTGCCTGCTGAGCCTGTTTTTTTGTACCTACGAAAAGAACTGACTTTCCTGAAGCTACAACTTTGCGAACAGCTTCGTAGCTGTCTTTGATTGCACCGATTGTCTTCTGCAAATCGATGATGTGGATTCCATTGCGCTGTGCGAAGATATACTTCTTCATACGTGGATCCCAACGCTTAACCTGGTGACCGAAGTGTACACCTGATTCAAGCAAACTCTTCATGGTTACAACTGCCATAAAGTGTCTCCTTCACCGGAAAAAAAAACAAATGAATTGTATTTTTTCCACCGAACTCTGTTTCTCGAGACGCATAAAATGCGTCCGGAATATTTACGAGCTTACGAATAAAAACCTACGGTCCTTCGTAAGTCCCGGCAGAACTATTCAAAAATTGAATAATTCTGTTCTTTCAACATATCATAAAGTTCAAAGATGGGCAAGCCGACAACGCCGCTGTTAGTTCCCTTAATCTTTGAAATAAAGCAGCTCGCAAGCCCCTGGATTCTGTATCCGCCGGCGGCTCCGTGCCATTCGCCCGTTGCTATGTAACTGTTGATTTCTTCATCGCTCATTTTTGCAAAAGTAACTTCCGTAACGGAAGAACGGTTTGCAACGTAATGAAGTTCGCTGTTGAAAAGCGCAAGTCCTGTAATTACCTTGTGCGTAGTTCCCTGCAATTCCTTTAAGAAATTAAAGGCTTCATCGCTGTCTTTCGGCTTTCCGAAGATTTTTTTGCCTTTGATGATTACGGTGTCCGCGCCTAAAACCCACGGATATTCAATTCCCGGAGGGGCAGAGCGGACTACGGCGTCAACCTTTCTTGTTGCAAGATATTCAGGGATTTTTTCGATTTCGATGTCATCCGGGTATTCTTCCTTATAGTCCGGGATAATCACCCTGAAAGGAATGTTCAGAAGTTTTAAAATCTCCTGACGCCTCGGTGAAGATGATGCAAGAATGACTGGCTGCATTGTATGCCTCCGTAAAAGTTTGTCTCCGTTGTATCTCCAAAAACTCCACGGTTTTTGAATACCGTCTATTCTGTTGACAATTTTTTAAGAAATCAATATCTTTTGGATAAATTTTTGAGGGATTAGCTCAACTGGATAGAGCGTCGGCCTCCGGAGCCGAAGGTTGCGTGTTCAAATCACGTATTCCTCATCTTATTTTTTTTACTTTAAAACAAAAAAGGCTGTCACTGAAGTATAAAACACGGTGGTCGAGCCTGTCGAAACCAGCGTCAATGTACGCTTGATTTCGACGCGCTCAATCGGCGCTATGTTTTACACTTTCCGGATAGCCTTTTTTATTGCAAAACTGACTGTCAGTCTTTATTTTGCATCGCTGTTTTTCTTGTTGGAAGAAGATGAACTTTCCTGCAATGTTTTCAGCAGGTCGTGTGCGCGTGTGCGAACCGGAGTTACGTAGCGGTAATTCGTTGCAATCTGACCTACAGCCTGAATCATCGGACCTTTGTTTTCAACTTTGTCTGCGATTTTTTCATACGCAATCAGAACTTCAAGGGCAAGTGAAGAAGTAGGATTCAACACAGCATTCTTTTTCTGTGCCCATGCAATTGTTTCTGAAACTTCGTCGTTGTCGTTGATTCCGATTTCTCCGAGAGAGCGGATTGCAGCAGTGATAACCATAGGTTCGTTGTCTGCAAGTGCAACTTTTACGAGAGTGTTCTTTGATTCTTCAGTCTTTACGTTTGCGAGGATGTCGCATGCCTTTGCACGGATATCCGGGAAGTTGTTCATAAGACGGCCGTTTGTTCTTGACTGTGATGTAATTCCTTCGCCGGCAAGGCTGTCCAGGGCTTTCATCATGTCTGGAGTTGCGCGTCCTTCGTTTACTGCGTTTTCAAGATACTGAAGTGCAACAAGCTTGTTGTCTCTTTCTTCTGATGCAGCAAGTTCCGTAATTACAACGTCTTCAATGCTGCTCAAGTATTCGCTTTCTACGCTTGATTCGTTGTCTGCACTTGTCTGTGCGCTGAGTGAAAATGCAAATGTAACGGCAAGAATTGCGGCTGCAGCATATTTAATAGATTTCATCAATGATCCCCCTTGGATTTATTGTT
>CAVJKK010000390.1:0-2118 GCA_963649855.1 Anaerovoracaceae bacterium | reverse complement strand
CTATTTCGTCATTGTTTACAAAAAAGAAACAAAGGATATGTAATTTCCGGGGGGCTTTTGCTTTGGCACGGCTGCAATTTTCTGCACGTTAATCCACAAGTGCAGCAACTGCACCTGCGATATTATCTACGGTATCATACATTTTTTTTGTTTCAGGGATGCTGGAAGTAAAAATGTGACCGTACTGTTTTTCTGCGATACGGCGGTCTAAAACTACGACCGCGCCTTTGTCCGTATTTCTCCGCATGAGCCTGCCGAATCCCTGCCGGAACTTTATTACGGCATCCGGAACGGACAGTTCCATAAAAGCGTTCCCCCCGCACTGTCTGATAAGTTCAGATTTCGCTGCAAAAACAGGATTATTCGGTACTCCAAACGGAAGTTTTACGATAATCACCTGAGAAAGGCTTGTCCCCGGAACATCAACTCCCTCCCAGAAAGAATCCGTTGCAAAAAGAACGCTTGTTTCATCATCACGGAACACACTCAGCAGACGGAAACGGTCATCATCTCCCTGCTTCAGGATTTTTATTCCCGACAGCCTCAGGGCAGTACGCGCAGTATCGCAGGCATGCCGCAGGGAATCATAAGACGTAAAAAGAACAAGGGTTTTTCCGCCGGCAGCCCTTATCAGCTTTACGACAGCGTCTTCAACATAATGCTGAAAGTCCAGTGCATTTTCCGGGAACGGAGCATCTTTTGTAACTGCAAACAGCACATTCTCCTTATACGGAAACGGTGACGGGAAATTTTCTTCAAGCACACGCTCATTTTCAATAAACGAAACGCCGGTATGTTTTTTCCAGAAATTGAATGAATTTCCGATGGACAGCGTAGCGGAAGTACACACAACGCTGTCCATCGGTTCAAAAACGCCCTTGTTCATGGTCCGGGCAATATCAAGCGGAGTCTGAATGAACTGAACGTAATACGGATTTTCAACGTTTTTTGCAACCGCTGCACTCAATTTCGATTTTTGAATCCAGAAGACATAATCCGTGTGTTCACTCCATGCAAGAAAAGAAGCCAGCACAGTACCACAGTCTTCAAGCCGGCGCAGAACGCTTTTTGTTTCGTACAGAACAGGCTCATCTTTTGCAGTTTCGGGAATGCAGTCAAAAACCTTGCGGACATTGCCGGTAAAATCTGCAATATGCTTCTGAAGAACCTGCATTGCATACAGGACGTTTACAAACTGAGTATGAGTCGCATTGTGCAGACGCAGCGTGTATTCATTTTCAAGAAGTGAAAGCCCGGTTTCTTCAAGATTATCGAGCGCAACTTTTATCTGATTTACGTTTTCAATCAGGTCATTTGAATTTTCTTCGGACATCGCAAGCGAAAGAAGCGTAAACAAAAATCCCGCCGCAGTTCCCCTTCTCGTGCGGTACAAAAGATTCAGCTGCTTTTGAATCTTAAAACGGTTTATCTGTCCGCTGAAAAAAGACGTTGCCGCATCTTCAATTCCATGTGCTTCATCAAAAATAACACGCTTATACGGCGGAAGGACTGCCGTATCCTCAAAGCCAGCCCCTTCCAGGCGCGATTCAATGTCCGCAAACAAAAGATGATGATTTACAACCAGAATGTTTGCATCGCTCGCATCTTTGCGCACTTTCATTACAAAACATTTTTCACGGTGAGGACACTTCATTCCCATACAGGCATCTGCTTCAGAATTCACCTTCTGCCAGATGTTTTCAGGCGGCATAAAAGAAAGGTCGCTTCTGCTGCCGGTCGCTGTTGTCTTTGACCATTCAAAAATCCGGTCAAAATATTCCTGTTCTTCGTTAAAAAGGTCACGTTCCCTGCCCGTTTCTTCCAGACGACGCAGACACAAAAAGTTCTGACGCCCCTTTACAAGGACTGCCTTTATTTTTTTACCGGTGATTTTTTCAGCAAGAGGAATGTCTTTTTCAATGAGCTGCTGCTGCAGGTTTATCGTTCCGGTTGAAACAATCACGCGTTCTTTATTTTCAAGTGCCCAGAAGATTGAAGGAATCAGATATGAAAACGATTTTCCAACCCCAGTTCCTGCTTCAAACACGCCGATTTTATTTTCGTTAAAGGCTGCCGTGATTTTTTTTACCAGCTCAAGCTGGACAAGGCGCTCTTCAT
>CAVJKK010000389.1:0-2127 GCA_963649855.1 Anaerovoracaceae bacterium | reverse complement strand
TGCATATTCTTCACTCGGATACAACGTGACGGCAATCGTTCAGGAGCCTGAAAGTGCAGCAGAAAGGGTTCCACCGGAAAATAAGGACAGAATCACTTTTATAAAACCCGTTCACAATCTCCGCGAACAGCTTTTTAACTATGATGTAGTCGTAACTCACTATGGATTTACGGCTTTTGAAGCGGTTGCGGCTGGCTGCGGGGTGGTTCTTTTAGGAACAACACCACTGCATGTAAATCTTGCGCGGAAATATGGATTTAAATGCCTTTCAGCGCAGAACATAAACGACCTTGGTGCAGAATATTCTCTTGCCAGTGTTGAAGAACTTTATCCTGACAGTCCGTTTGCAAAGGCGGATTCGGGTAAGAACGACCTCGGAAAATACATCAGGATTCTGTCAAAGGGAAGAAGGCTTCAGTGCCCTGTGTGTACGGATTCGCATCCAGTTTTTGAAGATCAGATTGTTTCAAGGACGAAGGAACGCACTTTCCGCAGGTGCAATACGTGCGGAATGCTTTACATGTCTTACACGACGGATGCTGACAACACCGCCTACAACGAAAAATACTTTTTTGAAAGCTACAAAAAACAGTACGGCAAAACGTATCTTGAGGATTTTCAGACAATCAAAAGTCAGTGCATAAGGCGTACCACCTTGATTGACTACATCTTCAGAAACTCGCACAGGCTCATAACGCCGGCTGTTCTTGACGTAGGCTGCGCGTTCGGTCCTTTTATGGACGCTGCAAATGATGCAGGCTGGCAGGTCTTCGGAACGGATGTTTCAAAAGAAGCCGTTGCATACGTTCAGGAAAAACTCCATTATCCTGCAAGCTGTGCCGCTTTCCCTGCCTTTGACCCGGTTTCAGAATTCGGCATAAACGAATTTGATGCCGTGACGATGTGGTATGTAATCGAGCATTTCCAGAACCTCGACAGCGTGCTGAAGGCAGTTTCTAAAATCTTAAAGACGGGCGGAGTGTTTGCATTCAGTACACCGTCTGCAAGCGGAGTTTCCGGGAGATTCAACCTGCAGTCATTCTTTCAGAACAGTCCTGCGGATCACTATTCACTCTGGGAGCCGGCTCGCGCTTCTTCAATTTTAAAACGCTATGGCTTTAGGGTTGAAAAAATCGTAAGTACGGGGCATCATCCGGAGCGTTTCCCGAACCTTGCTGGCACAAAACCGAACAGCATAAAGTGGGCTTTCTACGCCGCTGCAAGCCGTTTCTTCGGACTGGGCGATACGTTTGAAGTCTACTGCAGAAAAGAGCGTGATATTTAGCTTTGCCTGTAAAAAAATAATTTTGGAACAAAAAAATGAATAAAAAATCAGTAATGATACTCGGCGCTGGACTCATGCAGCGTCCGGCGATAAAAGCCGCAAAAGAACTTGGTTACAGAGCCGTCGTGGTTGATGCAAACGAAAATGCCGTGTGCGTAAAAGAAGCAGACCTTTTTGAAAAAATTGACCTCAAGGACAAAGAAGGACTTTTAGCCTTTGCCAGAAAAATAAATGAAGGTGAAAGCCCGCTCGCAGCAGTTTTTACGGCGGGCACGGATTTTTCAGCAAATACGGCATACGTTGCAAAAGCACTCAATCTTGCCGGGCATGATTACGAAGCCTGTCTTAACGCATCAAACAAAGTACGCATGAGAAAATGTTTTGCGAAAGCAGAAGTTCCGAGCCCGGATTTTGAAGAAGTTGATTCTGAACGCCTTGAACAGCTTATAAAACTTGCCGGCGAAGGAAAAATCAGTTTCCCGAAAGTCGTAAAACCTGTTGACAACATGGGCGGTCGCGGCTGCCGGCTTGTGCGCTCTAGGGAAGAACTGGGCGAAGCCGTAAAGATTGCGCTGAAAAACAGCCGTACGTCAAAAGCAATCTTTGAAGACTACATGGAAGGACCAGAATTCAGCATTGACGCAATTGTTTACGACGGAACTCTGACAATCACCGGCTTTGCAGACCGTCACATCTATTATCCGCCGTATTTTATAGAAACTGGTCACACAATGCCTTCTCAGAAAGATGAAAAAATCAAAAATGAACTCATTGCAACCTTTGCGCTTGGAATAAAATCTCTCGGATTGACGCAGGGAGTTGCAAAGGCAGACATCAAATAC
>CAVJKK010000388.1:0-2136 GCA_963649855.1 Anaerovoracaceae bacterium | reverse complement strand
GCGTAAAACAGAACGTTGAACTTTTGCGCCGCTCGCTCGTAAGCGAACAGACAAATTTACGGCAGAACCAGGAAGAATACGAAGAAGAACAGAGGCGTCAGGAAGAACTGAACGAACAGATTGTCGACATTCAGAGTGAACTGGCTTCAATTGAAAGGCGCGGACAGAAATGCGCCGACGAAATGGGCGAAATCAACAATGAAATCGTACGCTGCAATTCATCTGTAAGCGGAACCCAGAATAAACTCGACAAAAAACTTGAAGAGCAGCGCAAAATCCAGAGCCAGTACGAAAAACTTGCGATGGATCTTGTTACGAGCGACAACGACATCCGCAACATCAAGCAGAACTTCATCGACACTCACAGCCGCGACCTTATGGAATTTGAAGAGCGGATGTACAAAATCACGGAATCTTCAGTTTCTCTCCGCGAAAAACTTGCAAAAGCACGCGAAGACCTTAAAAATCTCGGCAGCGTAAACCTGATGGCGCCGGAAGAATTCGGGGAACAGAAGGAACGCTACGAAAAACTGCAGGCAAGTTTCGACGATACAAATAAATCGCTCGAAAACCTGATTCGCGTTTCTGAGGAAATCCGCACAAAATCAACAGAAATGTTCCTCGACACCTACAATAAAATCAAGAAGAATTTTCATAACATGTTCCGCCGTCTGTTTGGTGGTGGTCGTGGAGAACTGCGCCTTGTTGATCCGCAGAACGTCCTCACTTCTGGAATCGACATCTACGCTGAACCGCCTGGAAAAAAACTTCAGAACATTGCCCTTCTTTCCGGTGGTGAAAAAACTATGACGGCAGTTGCCCTTCTCTTTGCAACTTATCAGGTCCGTCCGAGTCCGTTCTGTCTCCTTGACGAAATTGACGCCGCCCTTGACGATAAAAACGTTTCAAGTTTCGTAACGGCATTGCGTTCATTCGCAAAACTTTCGCAGTACATCGTAATTACGCACAACAAAAAAACCGTAATGGGTGCAAGTTCAATGCTCGGCGTTACGATGCAGGAATCGGGCGTTTCAAAAATCATGACGATGAGTCTCGTAAAGGAAATTCCCCGTGATGACAACGAAAACGAAAAGGAATTCGTGGAAGAAGACGTACCGCCAGAAGAAAATGTCTACATTCCTCCGCGCCCGGCAAAACGAATCCACAATCCCGACGGAACGATAACCGACCCGGAAATTGAAAAATACCGCGCAGAAGCAAAAGAAGCTGCAAAAAAAGCACGGGAAGAAGCCAAGGCACAGAAACTGGCAGAAGAAGCGCAGAAAGAAGCCGAAAAAGCAAAGGCTGACGCTGAAAACGCAGAAAGCAACGGCAAAAACGGAGAAGCTTAACAAAATAGGGTAAAAATGCTTGATTTTGAAGAATTAAAAGACAACATTTCAACTTTTATCCGCGAAAAACCGCTTCTGGCAAGAATTACGGCTCTGCTCCTGATTTTTTTTCTGCTGGCTCTGATCGTAATTTTCATTCAGTCGTCAAAACCGAAGGCAAAAGAATACAAAAAAACAGACATCGTCTTAAATGAAAAACCGCTCGAACCTGCCGGACCTGAAGTTGAAAAAGACTATTACATGTCGCGCTCAACTCAGGAAACGTGGTCAAAGGCAGAAATTGAAGAATATTTTACGGAACCCGATTCGTTGCTTTTAAAGGAACTTGAAAACTCAAACGATAGAATCATTGATGAAATCCTAGGAGCAGCACCATAATGAAAACGATGAAAACTCCGGCAATAAAACTTTCTTTTTTTATAACTTTAATTTTTTCTCTTTTTATTCTCGCTTCGTGCGGAACGACGGGTGCGGTCGAAAATCCGATTCCAAAGTCTGAAGAAATTTCAGTTCAGACAGAAGAAAATCCGCAGGCGGAAGATGCAGCACAGATTTCAACGGAAGAAGAGCCACAGACACCGGCAGAGCAGAAAAATGACGCTCAGAACGCTCAGATTGAAGAAAACGCAGAACCGCAGGCAGAAGACACCTCCGCAGAAAAAATCGATAAAGCAGAAATCTTACAGGACGAAATAGCAGACAGCGGGAAGGAAGAAGATTTTTCAGAGCCGGAAGTTCAGGACGCAGAAATTGAAGAAGAAATTGCAGGCCTGCCGGCAGACAC
>CAVJKK010000387.1:0-2136 GCA_963649855.1 Anaerovoracaceae bacterium | reverse complement strand
GCCATAACCTGAGCGGCTGGGGTCTTCCTCAAGATAGGCATCCAAAAACTTAGATTTATAACCGAGATAGATGTCTTCTAAACCCGTGAAGCTCTCGTCAAGCATATCGTTGGATCCTGAATAGCGTGGCAGGCTCACTTTGTTTTGATCTATCAACGCATATTCGGTATAGGCGAGGCTTTCGTCTTGCAAGTAAGAAGGGATTACAAGACCATCTCCGAAGGCAACAAGCATTTCGTTGCTAATGGAGTAGAAGTTATCAACACTAGAATAATTAGAACTCTCCGCGGCAATCAAAGTTTTCCCATCTTCTCCTTTTTTCACCGATAAGCGGTGAAGCAAAGTAAGGTCTTTCCCAATGCTTTCCCCCGTTGAAACGTTCTCTTTTATCGTTAAGGGTTTCGCCTGCAAAACCAAGGCAAGTTCATACCCTTCAGCAGCAATCGAGGCATCCTTTAGAGAGGTTCCTTGATAAGCTAAAAGATCTTTGTCTTCGTTTTTGGATGACGCCAATAGATATTTTCCGTCTATATAATCGAAGGACGAGTTGAATTCGCAGGAATAGTGTTCGCTTTTAGCCGATGAGGCATATTGGGTAAACCAATCTTGGTACTCGTCAATTTTTGAAGCGTTGACGTAGATGAAATAATACGAATCAGAGGCTTTCCCCGGCTCCGCTAAAAAGGTATAGCACGAAGGCTTCTCCGACGTGTCTTCGGGCGAGCGCGGAAATTGGGTAGCAAACCCCGTCCATAAGACAGAGATGTTGATGTATTGGCCAGGAACTTCACGATTATGATCCAAGGTAAAAGAGAAAAGTTCATCGCGAACAGTTTCATCTTCAACCTTGGTCAATGATCCGAAATCTTGATTGGATGATTCGCCGCTGCCACCGGTACAAGAAATCAAAGATATAGACGCCAGCAAAACGGGCATCAATGTCACAAAGTGTTTTTTCACGATAGTCCCTCCGATTCGACATCGCGAAAACTAGCTGTCCTAGTCTTGCACGAGCCAAAATTTTGGTTTGCTAGGACGGCTCTTATGTCAAAAACCAGCGAAAGCATAATTCTTGTGCTCATAAAGAGCCTCCTTTTCTTCAAATATAGGCGCAAGCGAAAAAAAGCAAATACCAATAATCAATGAGATTGGATCCGCCTCGGATCTAGGGAACGCCCAAGCCAAACGACAAAAAAAGATGTGACATACATCACATCAAGCAATTCAAGTGGTGGACCTTACCGGATTCGAACCGGCGACCTCCTCGTTGCGAACGAGGCGCTCTCCCAACTGAGCTAAAGGCCCAACGCGGAATAATTATAGTCATTCGGTTTGTCATTACAAGGAAAGAAAATGCGTTCGGAAATCTTGGAAAAATAGGGAAGAGAAAAAGGTTGAAAAGAAAACATAGCGTCTTGAAAAAGAGCATCTTGCAAAGAACTTTCATCCGCTTACATCGGCTTTTTTCGTACTTTGTCAAAGATTTTAGAAGAAAGGGTGGCACGTCCTATTGATTTTAGAATAGGCCAATCAAGCCTTATTAAAGTCAGGAAAAAACAAGTCTCAACTTTATAATTTTTCCTCCTTATATTTGTCTTCCCATGGAAGAGGTCTACGCGGTAATCGACATGAAAAGTTTCTACGCCAGCTGCGAGTGCGCAGCTAGGGGCCTAGATATTTTTTCGACCCCTCTTGTCGTATGTGATCCTACGAGAACAGAGAACACCATTGTCATGTCCGCAACCCCATATCTTAAAAGTCATTATGGGGTTAAGAACGTAGAAAGAATGCGTGACCTTCCTAAGCTAGAAGGCATGATTTATGCGCGCCCTAGAATGGAGTATTACATCAAAATCTCCGCAAAAGTCGTGGATATATTCCTAGATTTTGTTTCCGAAGAGGATTTGCACGTTTATTCCATTGACGAATCCTTTTTACATCTAACGCCCTATCTATCGCTTAATCAATGCAGCGCGGAGGAACTAGTCGCCAAAATCCAGAGCGGCGTCAAAAACGAACTTGGGCTCGTTGCAACAGCCGGTTTGGGTCCAAATATGTTTCTAGCGAAAGTCTGTCTAGATAGAGAAGGCAAAAAGAAAGAGCCTTACCGCGCCCATTGGCACGCGGAGGATGTTC
>CAVJKK010000386.1:0-2138 GCA_963649855.1 Anaerovoracaceae bacterium | reverse complement strand
TTCGGCGTAAGGCTGTCTGGTAACTGTCAATATATGTCACGGATTTTATATCTGTGGCATTTTTTTTTGCCTTTTGCTAAGATTTTGGTATGAAAATTATTCGTGCGGAAAAAATGGGATTCTGTGCAGGCGTACGCCACGCCGTAATGACGGCAGAAAAAGCACTCGAAGAAAATAAGAATGCGCAGGTTTATTCCTTCGGTCCGCTGATTCACAACCCTGTTGCCCTTGAAAAGTTTGAAAGGCGCGGACTGAAAATCTTAACGGAAGAAAAAATTGATTCAGTTCAGGAAAATGATACGGTCGTAATCCGTGCGCACGGAGTTCCGCCGGAAATAAACGAACGGCTTGAAAAAACGGGTGCAAAAGTGCTGGACGGAACCTGCCCGATTGTGCAGGCAAATCAGAAAAAATGCGCTTCATTTGCAAAAGAAGGATTCGTGATTTTTTTCACCGGAGACGCAAATCACGGAGAAGTAATCGGAATTGAAGGGGCGGCAAGGCGAGGGGCAGAAATTGCCGCCAGAAAACTGAAATTCATCCTCATAAAATCCGTAGAAGAAGCCCTTGAACAGTACGAAAAACTCTCAGAAACAGAAAAAGTTGAAAAAGCGGTTTTAATCAGTCAGACAACGTTCAGCGTAAGTCTCTTTGATAAAATCTCCGAAGCCCTGAAAGACAAAATCGATGGAATAAAGATTTTCCGCACAATCTGCCCTGCAACTTACGACCGGCAGGACAGCCTTACAGAACTTTGCAGCCAGGTTGACGGAGTTCTGGTTATCGGCGGAAAAAACAGCGCAAACACAAACCGCCTCTACGATAAGGCAAAGGGGCTGTGCAGGGCGGCAGCGTTAATCGAAAATGCAACAGAAATCCCGGAAAGTTTTTTTGCGATGAAAACTGTGGGACTTACGGCAGGTGCAAGCACCCCTGACGACGTAATAGAAGAAGTAGAAAAACGGCTCACAGCAGAAGCGCGGTAACCTGAAGAAAAGTCTGTGCACGTGCGTTTTTGTTTCAATAATTGCCCATCCTACAACAAAGTGTTAGAATAAAAGGACTTATCTGGCAGGGGTTTTCAGACCGGCATTTTCAATTTCAGAACGTCTGAAAATCTGTGCTTCATTTTTTTTAGATATTGGAAAATCACGAGGTTAAAAATGGAATCAAAGAATGTTGGTGTTATTGGTGCCGGTGCGTGGGGCTCAGGACTTGCGCAGGCAATTGCACGCGGTGGTCACAAAGTTCAGATGTGGGCGCGCGAGCAGGACGTAGTTGACGGAATCAACAATAACCACGAAAACAAACGCTATCTTCCAGGCTATCCTCTTTCTGAGAATATGACTGCTTCCTGCGATATAAAAGAAGTTGTAAGCGGCAAGGAATTTTTAATTCTTGCTTCTCCTTCGCTCTATCTCGCTTCTACGGCAAAACAGCTGCTCGAAATCGAAGACATAAAGCAGGGCAAAGTTACAATCGGCGTCATTACGAAAGGTTTTATCACTTCTGCCGAAGGTCCGAAACTTGTCCTTGAAACTCTTGAAAGTATCCTTCCGCCTTGTTACAAGGGGCAGCTTGTCTATATTGCAGGCCCTTCTCATGCGGAAGAAGTTGCAATGGGAAAACTTACCGGCTTGATTGCCGCTTCTGAAAACGCAAAGAATTCAATCCGTTTCCGCGAACTCATGCACGTTCCGGGACTTATGGTTTATTCTTCGCTTGATGTAATCGGCGTTCAGATCTGTGCTGCTGCAAAAAATGTAATTGCGATTGTTTACGGCGCGCTTGATGCAATCGCAGAACATTCAGATCAGTTCGGCGACAACACTGAATCCCTGCTTCTTGCTGCGGGACTCAACGAGATTCAGACTCTCGGAATGGCGATGGGAGCAACTCACCCGGAAACCTTTACTTCGATTGCGGGCGTCGGCGACCTTGACGTTACCTGCCGTTCAAAATACGGGCGCAACCGCCGTTTCGGGCAGGATATGATTAAGACTGACATGCTCGACAAATTCAAAGATCTCGATGACCTGATTGCAAGAATCGGAGAAATCGGTTATCTGTCAGAAGGTGCAGTTGCCTGCAAATACGTTCACGAAATTGCAGCAAAACTTGGAATCAAACTTTTGATC
>CAVJKK010000385.1:0-2141 GCA_963649855.1 Anaerovoracaceae bacterium | reverse complement strand
GTGTATGAACAGTAAAAAATGCGAAAACGTGATGACTTCATTTTTTGAACTCGACAAGGGGGAGCGGCTGCCGTTTTTGGATTCCGTGCATCTTTTGATGTGCAGGGAATGTCGCACGAAAGTCCGGGCTTTATCAAAGGCTGAAAGACTGATGCAGAATCCCCTCATGGAAAAATCTTCGTTCAACAGCCGTTCCCTGAGCCAGGCGATCAGAAATTCTGAACCGTCATGGCTTGAAAATCTAAAGCCCGTTTCGATGACGCGCTGGGTTTTGAGCGGGTTGTGCATGATTGTTCTTCTGGTTTTTTCCGGCATATTCCTTGAAAAAGTGCAGAATCAGGAATATCTGACGTGGTTTTTTGTAATCGTTGGCGGAGCCGTAACTGCCTACTGCGCCATGTTCATCGCCGTAAACCTGGATTTTTTTATAAAGAAAAGCAATGCGCATTAAGGGCGAACAGTCAGACTTTAGTGAGCCTTAATTTCTTTACATATAATTAAAAAAGTAATATTCTATTAGAAAAATTGCAGATACGATAAGTCGCACCTGCCGGAGGAAATAAAATGGCATTTGCATTAAACCTTTATCCAATCACTTACATTGCGCGCTACAATCCTGAAACCACAAAATGGGACGAAGAATGGCTTGAAAGCGACAAAATTCCTTATGACGAACTGATGGCTATGTCTGAAGCTGACCGCAAGGCTGTTCTCGACAAACGCAACCAGATGGGAATTCCAACAGTAACTTACACTTCACAGTACGCTTACAGCTGTTTTGAAGGAATGAAAGGATTTCCTACAAAAGACGGCGGAGTTGCAATTTTCCGCCCGGAAGAAAACGGAAAACGCTTCAACAATTCAATGAAAGGTCTTTACTGCCCGGCTTTCCCGGTTGAACAGTTTGTTAAGGCTTCAGTTGAATTCGTAAGACGCAACGCTGAACTCGGCTATGTCCCAAAATACAATCCTGACTGGGAAAAAACAGATTACGCAGACGCTGAATCAATCTACATGCGTCCGTTCATGAACTCGGAAGGTGCAATCGGTGTAGGATGTGCAAAACAGCCTTACGTTGTAATCTGCGCCACAACGGTTTCTGCTTACTTTAAGAAAGGTCTTGACGGTGCTGTCATCACAAACCGCATCCGCGCAACTCCACACGGAACCGGCTACATCAAATGTGCTTCAAACTACGTAATTTCTGCCATCGCAAAAAAAGAAGCAGAAGACGCAGGCTTTGTTGAATGTGTTTATCTTGATGCCGTTCATCACAAATATTTCCAGGAAGGTTCAAGCTGCAACATTTTCTTCGTTCTTAAAGACAAGACAATCGTTACTCCTGAACTCGGTGACACGATTCTCCCTGGAATTACCCGCAAATCTGTAATCGCAATCGCAAAAGAAAAGGGATACAAGGTTGAAGAACGTCCGGTTTCTGTAAAGGAAGTTCAGAAAAAAGCTGTTGAATGTTTCGTAACCGGAACTGCAGCCGGAATCAGCCCGATGTCTTCAATCACAGACCTCAAAGGCAAAAAGACAGTATTCGGCGAAGGTTTTGGTCCTGTTGCAAAAGAACTTCAGCACGAACTCAAAGGCCGTCAGTATGGTCTGATTGCAGATCCTAACAACTGGAATACGGTTGTCGTTCCTGGCAATAAATAGTTTTCTTTAGAAGCGGCGGGCGTTCCCGTCGCTTTGCGACGGTCGGGCTATTACAGGTTCCGCTGTCGCTTCATTGTTTTGTGGCGGATGCTCTGGTTTCGACAGGCTCAACCGGCGCACCCGGCACAAAACAACGGCTTCGCCGCCTTTCATATCCCTAACGCATAGCCTTCTTTTTATTTTTCGTAACCGGCGTTCAGTTCACTGTTCATCAGATCAAAAAAGTGCGGGAAACTTACTGCACAACATTCTGCGTCTTTTATTGTCAGTTTTTCACCTTCCGGGAGTGCAAGTCCGAGACACGCCAGAGCCATTGCCATCCTGTGGTCGTCGTAACTTTCTGCAACTGCGCCGTGCAGCGGCTTCCCCCCGTGAATGATCAGTGCGTCTTCTTTTTCTTCAATATCTGCGCCCATTTTCGTAAGTTCAATGTTGAGCACTTTGAGGCGGTCTGTTTCCTTGCGGCGGCATACTGC
>CAVJKK010000384.1:0-2149 GCA_963649855.1 Anaerovoracaceae bacterium | reverse complement strand
TTTCAATCTCTCTAAGACGATATTCCTTCAACGAGACGTCATAGTAATCGTTCAGATTGTCTAGCCCAATCACGCGAACAGAATCCAAGCGAGAAAGAAGATCCATTACGAGGTAGCTCCCGATGAAACCGGCCGCCCCCGTCACAAGAATCGTCTTGCCGTTCAAATCTATATTGGGATTAATCATGTCTAGGTTATCTCCGTTTGTCTTAAAGCGTAGATATGATAACCCTTTTCCGTTTTTTCTATATAAGCAAGGTGCACTATTGCCTATTGGTTTTTCTAGACGGAAAAATTTTTGAATTGTCCGCCAACGCTCTCACAAGTCACACGCCTGCAAAAAGATGGAAGAGCCTTCTTAACCGAAAAACCCGTGCCACTTTCGGGCTAATCCTTTAGGCAGGCTAGCGGGACGACATAAACTCCGTCCTCTCTTTGATAGGCCAGCCCATCTTTTGTAATAACCATAAGAAAAGCGGGCTTTTCCTTATCTTCGACAATGTCTTCGGAGAGTTTAAGAAGTTTCTGAGCCGCCGAATCGACGTCCTCAAAATCTCCAAGCTTGACCTCAATCAAAGCCCAGTCGCCATCTCGGAATTGAATAACGGCGTCGGCTTCTCTGCCCAGTTTGTCCCTATAATGGTAAAGTTCGGCGTTAATCATGGAACAGTAGACTTTAAGATCTCTTATCACAAGGGACTCGAAGAGAAAGCCAAAGGTGTGCATATCCTTGAACAAGCCTTTAGGCCCCACGCCAAGTGCACTCGTGGCAATGGAAGGATCGACAAAATAACGAGTGTTCTTGGTTCGAATTGCCGTTTTGCTTCGCAGATTCGGATTCCAGGCAGGAAGTTCATCGCTGATATGAAGACGCTCAAGGGCCAAGAGATATTTTTTGAAGGTCTCGTCGTCGATTCCTTCTCCCATGTCTCCTCTTAATTCCTCGTTGCTTGCTTGGCCTCCGATGTGACGAGCATAGGAACGGAAGAGCCTCCTGCTTTTCTCCACATCTCTTTTGATAGGGATGTCCCGCAAAGAGAAAATGTCTTTCGTAACGCTTCCTTCATAAAAAGTAATCGCCTGCTGAAGGGCCACTCGTTCCTTTTTCCCAATGGATAGCGGCCATCCACCACGGCAGATGTAGAAAGCATAATCCTCAATGTTTTTTGAACAGGCGCACGGAGCGAAAATACCATCTTTCAAATCGGAAATCGACACCTTCCCATTGCTTTCGCCGCTTTCGTAAAGCGACATTGGGCGCATCATCATTGTGAGAATTCTGCCCGTTCCAGTGTGTCTTATCTCCGGATCGATGGCCTTTGTGTTGTCCGTCACGCTTCCCGTCAGAATATATTGCCCAAAGGCTCCCGATTCGCTAAGCGAAGCCTTGATGTCGTTCCAAAGAAAAGAAACGACCTGCCATTCATCAATCAACAAAGGTTTTTCCCAAAAGTTCAAAAAACGGTCCGGGGAGGCTTTCGCAAGAGAGACATAATGATCTCTAGTCGCGTTTTTTGTAAGATCGATAACCGTTTTCGCGTAGCGCAAAGCAGTCGTGGATTTGCCGCAAAATTTAGGGCCCACGATAAGCACCGCGCCGACGCTTTCAAGATAAAATTCTAGTTTCTTATCATATAGGCGATTGATGTATGTTCCTTCTGCCATGTTTTTTGCCCCACATCGACTATTTTTAACCAAAATCGAAAGTTTGGCAAGTTTCAAATCGAAAGTTTGGCAAGTTTCAAATCGAAAGTTTGGCAGGTTTCAAATCGAAAGTTTGGCTGTTTTCAAACCGAAAGTTTGGCAGATTCATCCAACGGCAATGCGAAGGCGAATATGGAAGAAAAAATGGTTCTATCGAAACAAATCAATGATCTTTTCTCGCATCGTGGCGCACCAACCATCTTGCGTCGGCGCGTCTTTAAGCGTTTCGCCTAAGCCGTTTTCTTTTAGAAGAATCAAGACGGCTGGGCGCCCAATTTTGCTTTCGAGCAAAGTCAAATAGCGATAGTCGTTAAAAGCCTCGGCCATTGCCTCGTGACGCAAAGAATCATAGACATCGCCTTTTGGATTCGGGTAAACGATGAAACTGTCCCCGCTTGGGAAACTGCCATCGGCATCCGTGACTAAATAGGGATCGATTGTCCTT
>CAVJKK010000383.1:0-2156 GCA_963649855.1 Anaerovoracaceae bacterium | reverse complement strand
CGTATGCTCCGCCGACTTTTCCGGGTCGTACCCGTGCATCTATCCAGTTTTCGCTGAAGGCTTTGCGTGCAAAGTCTCCCATGTCCTTTGAAAAACTGTCGTAGCGTGCAATCACATAGTCGCGCGCTTCTTCAAAAGTCCACGTCTTAGAAAGGAGAGATTCTTTCCTGTTTCCGCTTTCTTCCGGCTGTCCGTCTTCCATCGTGTCTGCTTCCGCGCCTGTCATCGGTGCGAAGAGGTCGTAGAAGGCGAGTCCTTTTTCTGCCTTTCCGTTTACGTATTTCGGGGAACTTGCCGTCAGATTGTTCTTTATTAAATATGTTGCCTTTGCGTTAAAGTACTTCCGCCAGTCCGGAAGGCTCTTTTCTATTGCCTTAATCAGTGCGGTGAGCGTCTTTTTATCCATTCGGCTTGAAGCGAGTGCGCGGTCAACCGGCTTCTTCCATTTGCGCCTTTTGTTGAGCGTTAAGGTTTCGCCTTTCAGGTTATTGAGGCAGGCTGCGAATGAAATTTCATTCTGTTTTAAGAGCTCAAGTTCTTTTTGATAGGATTCTTTCCGTAACTTTGGGTCTGAAGAATACGCATCGTTGCGCAGTTCGTTGAAGGTTTTTCCGTCCTTGTCCTTGAGGTTTGAAATTATCTGTTCGTGAAGTCTGTCCCACGCGTCTCCGCCCGTCCTCTGCATGTCGCCCGCAAGATTTTCTTCCTTTGCAGACATCCTGTGCTTTGCTTCTGAGATTTCTTCTTCAAGAAGGTAGCGGCGTTCCGTATATCCGGGAAAGCGTTCAAAAAATTCATCGAGTTTCTGCGCGTTTTTTGAAAGCACGTTCTTGAAATCAAGGTCGATTTTCTGCAGACGAAGGGAAAGTTCATCGATGAGGGAGATATTGTTCAGATAAGCGGTGTTCGTCGTATCTACCGAATAGATTATGTAAGCGTACGCCCCAAGCGATTGGGAAAGGGCAAGAACCCGCTCCTGTGCGTCTAAGAAGCCTTTGAGCCAGAAGCAGAAGTTAAAGTGACCGGCGGTCTTGATGAGGTTTTCAAGCTTTTCCATGCCGGTCTTGTATTCGTCGAGTGCCGCGAGATATTCGGGGCTTTCTATTGAAGAAAAAAGGCTGTCTAAGTTCCAGACAGGTGCGTTCAAATCATTCATAGGAACGATTGTAGCACAATTTCAGCGTGCATTAAAAGAAAATCAAGCCCGCGATGCCGAGTGGAATCAGATAGACTGCGAACCATTCAAGCCTGCCTTTCTTAATGAGTTTCATCAGAAATGCGAGGGAAATGTAGCCCGAGATAAAGGCTGTTACAAAGCCCGCTATAACCGCTCCGAGCCCTACGGAAGAACCTACTTCCCCAAGGTCTTTTGCTTCGAGTAAGAATGCGCCGAGAATTGCCGGAATGCTGACGATAAACGAGAATTCTCCTGCTGCACTGCGGTCAACTCCGGCAAGCTGTGCGCCCGCAATCGTAGAGCCTGAACGGCTGATTCCCGGTAAGGTTCCGACTCCCTGCATAAAGCCGATGAACAGTGACTGAAGGACGCTTATTCCTTTCTGTGAAGGTTCTGCGTCTGCGTTTTCGTGCTTCTTCTGCCAGAGGCTGCTGAAAATCAGAAGAAAGGCGGTGAAGATGAAGCCCGCGCAGGTAACTTTTATCGGCATGTCCGGAATGAACCTGCTTGAAACTATTCCCATGACGCCCGTAACGACTGTGGCGCAGATGACTGCGACAATGGTTTTTCTGCCGAGGGTGTCTGTTCCGCTCAGTAAATCTTCCGGGTCGTCTGCCTGAATCTGCGGTTTACGTGCAATCCATCTGCCGAAACAGCACAGAAGGCGAAGTATCTTTTTGCGGAAAAAAATGACGACTGCGAGGAGAGTTGCAAGGTGAAGGATTACGTCGTAGAGAAGGGGGACGTCGTCCAGCTTGAAAAGGTACTGCGCTACGGCTAAGTGACCGCTTGAAGAGATGGGAAGGAACTCCGCGATTCCCTGTAAAATACCGAGTAAAATTGACTGTATTATCGTCATAAAAAAATCCTCCAGAAGAACGTTGCGCCGATTGAGCCCGTCGAAATTAAGCACACAGTATACCTGGTGGTTTCGACAGGCTCAACCACCGTGTTTTAACTGTTCAGCCAGTTTAAGAAC
>CAVJKK010000382.1:0-2156 GCA_963649855.1 Anaerovoracaceae bacterium | reverse complement strand
CGGGAGTTTGACACATTGAAATCCAAAAAAGTACCGCAAAGCCTTGAAACAGGCTTATTTTTTTGTCAAATTTTTATTTTTATTATATAGTAATATTTAGTGATATGTGGTATAATGGTGACAGAGGTGATTATTGTGCGTATAACAACATCAAAATCAAAAAATTCTGAGTCCTTTTATATTACTCAGTCTTATACAAATGCCGAAGGAAAAAGTACTTCAAAGACCATCCGAAAATTAGGTACATTAGCCGAACTATCAGAGCAGCTCCATACAGATCGTGCTGGAGTTGTTGAATGGGCCAATGAACAGGCCCGTCTTGAAACATTGAAATATAAAAGCGAAAAAGATGATGCTACTGTCATGATTCCGTTTCATTCCAACAGGCTCATGGACTATAATAAGCAGAAACTTTTTTCTGGCGGATACCTTTTTCTTCAGTCGATTTACTATGGACTTAAGCTCGATTCTGTCTGCAAAAAAATCAAAAGCCGCCATAAATTCGAGTATGATCTTAATGCGATTTTATCTGATTTAATTTATACAAGGGTTTTGGAACCTTCCAGCAAAAGTTCTTCCTTCCGTGCCGCAAAACAGTTCCTTGAGCCTCCAACTTATGAACTTCACGATGTGTACCGGGCGCTTTCCGTCCTCGCTTCCGAAATGGACTTTATACAATCAGAAGTTTATAAAAATAGTTTTTTCCTTGGAAACAGAATGGATCAGATCCTTTATTATGACTGTACAAACTACTACTTTGAAATCGAACAGGAAGATGGTGATAAAAAATACGGGAAAAGCAAGGAACACCGTCCGAATCCTATTATTCAAATGGGACTTTTTACAGACGGAGACGGAATCCCGCTGGCTTTCTCACTCTTTCCCGGAAATCAAAATGAGCAGAAATCCTTAAAACCTTTAGAGACAAAGATTCTCCAACAATTCGGCTGTGATAAATTTATCTATTGCAGTGATGCCGGGCTTGCTTCTGAAGATAACCGTGTCCTTAATCACATGGGACAACGGGCATTCATTGTCACTCAGTCCATCAAAAAGCTTCCTGCCGAAGACCGGACATGGGCTTTAAACAAAACAGGGTTTAAACGTCTTTCAGATGATAAACCTGTTGATCTTACAAAGCTTACGGATGATGATGATAACCAGCTTTATTATAAAGACGAACCATTTACAACAAGAAAACTGGATCAAAGGTTGATCATAACCTATTCCCCTAAATATGCTGCTTACCAGAAGGCCATCCGTGCCGATCAGATCTGCCGGGCAGAAAAAATGGTTACAAACGGCTCTCTGAAAAAACAGCGCAAAAATCCAAATGATCCTGCAAGATTTGTAAATAAAGTGGCTGTAACCAACGAAGGAGAAAAAGCTAAGATCCACTATTATCTCGATACGGATAAGATTGCTGAAGAAGAAATGTATGACGGTCTTTATGCTGTATGTACAGACCTGCTTGATGATAACGTTGCGGATATCCTAAAAGTCAGTGAAGGCAGGTGGCAGATTGAAGACTGCTTCAGAACTATGAAAACAGACTTTGAAGCCAGACCTGTTTACTTAAACCGCGAAGACCGGATCAAGGCCCATTTCCTTACCTGTTTTCTTGCTCTGTTACATTTCCGGTTATTAAACCGCTCTCTGCAAGGGACTTATACTACAGAACAATTACTTCATACTTTAAAAGATATAAAATTTGCAGATGTAGAAGAACAGGGTTTCATGCCGGTATATGAACGCCAGAAAATCACCGATGATCTCCATGAAACCTGCGGATTCAGAACAGACTATCAATTCATAACAAAACGGAAAATGAAAGGAATTCAGAAAAAAAGTAAGCGTAGATAAAACATTACTATATTTTGTGTATGCAGACAAAAGTGCCACACCCCTTGTATTTACTGGGATTGCGGCACTTTTTTAACTGATCAACTGTCAAAGATGAGATTTTACTAAACTTTTCTCTTTTTTGCAACCTTTTTATAAAAAATGCACAACTTTTATCAATATTTTCTCACAATTGCTTCCTATATATAGAAATTCTCTGAACGAGCGCCATTCTCAGGCTAAACTTCTCCGTGGTACCCGGGAGTTTGACACATTGAAATCCAAAAAAGTACCGCAAAGCCTTGAAACAGGCT
>CAVJKK010000381.1:0-2158 GCA_963649855.1 Anaerovoracaceae bacterium | reverse complement strand
CTTTTTTTGTTGTCCGATATGTGTTATAATTGTGTTATAAATTTTGGAGGGCCTGATTTATATGAAGATTTCGCTCGTATTCGATGAGAAAGATGATGGGCCGAAGTACGTCTATTTCAGACAATCCTTTTGGGACCCCGTGAAGAAAAAGCACACGAGTAGGAACATCGAAAAGTTCGGAGATCTCAGAGAGTTAGAGAAACAGGATCCGAATATTCTCGAAAAACTTAAGGCTGATCTCGCAAGCCGAAACGCAAAGTTTGCCAAAGAGAAAGACAACTCCCTTCAAAAACGACTCGATAACTACTTTGCTCTCGGCCAGATGGCAGTCAACGTCAACGGTGACAATCGCACAGTCATACTTGGTTCCTGCGTGTATCGGCAGATTTGGAATCGACTTAAGCTACAACGCAAACTGCGTGATATGCAGAAAACGACAGGGATAACTTTTGACTTTCCCGAGGCGATTTTTTACATGATTGTGGCCCGCAGTTTGATGCCCGATTCAAAACTCGCACAGTGGCAAAAACGCAATCAGTTCCTCTTTAAGGCAGACCAATTAAAGCTCCAACATCTTTATCGGTCACTTGATTTGCTTGAGAAAAATAAAGAATCCCTAACGCTCTATCTCAATAGACAAATCACTTCCCTTTACGAACGGAAGGTCTCCGTTGTTCTCTACGACGTTACGACCTACTACTTTGAAAGCCAGGACGTTGATACGTTACGCAATTTTGGTTTTTCCAAAGACTGTAAATTCAACCAAGTTCAAGTTGTTATGGGGCTCTTAATCGATGACGAGGGTATACCTATCGACTATGAATTGTTCCCTGGGAACGCCTCTGAATTTGGCACCATGATTCCTCTTCTCAAGAAACTTAAAGAGAAATATAAGATTGATAAAGTCATTGTGACCGCCGACCGTGGACTTAACAGCAGTGAGAATCTTCTCCAGATAAAAAAGCTCGGAATGGACTACGTCATCGCCTACAAACTGCGCAATGCGAGTAAAGCGATTCAAGATCAACTCTTCGATGAGAAAGACTGGAAGAATCCTTCTTTACAAAGCAACCTAGAAGTGCAGCGCTACAAGGTTATTGATGAAAGCCGAGAGATTCCGGTTACAGATGAAAAGACAGGAGAAGTTAAGAAAGAAACCTTGGAGTCAAAACTTCTTCTCAACTACTCAGAAAAGCGAGCACGTAAGGATGCAGCCGACAGACAAAGACTCATAAACAAAGCGCAGAGATACACAGACAATCCTTCCCTCTTTAAGAGCGACTTAAAGCGAGGCGGGAGGAGTTATCTCAAAGTTGATGCGACGAAGATCGACATCAATCTTGATGCGGAGAAAATCAAAAAGGCAGAAGCCTTTGATGGCTACTACGGCATTATCTACTCAGATGCAACGATGACGGCGGAAAAAGTTATGTCGACTTATCACAGTCTTTGGCAGATTGAAGAATCCTTCCGCATCTCCAAATCCATCCTCGAAGCACGGCCGTGTTTCCACTGGAAAGAACCAAGAATCCGTGGACACTTTTTGATTTGCTACATGGCCTTAGTGATGCATCGGTTACTCGAAAAGGAACTTGCCAAGAAGGGTGTGGAACTCACTGCTGAGCGCATCACTGAGGCTTTATCAGAAGCACGGTTGCAGGAACTTACGCTCGGGGAAAATGAGACCTACTACTGCAAGAGCAATACGGAGGGAGATTTTGAAACCATCTCCAAAGCGCTTGGTCTAGGCGTAGTTCCACGAATAGCATCGGCCGCTCAGGTCAAACACGCCATGAAATTGAAATCTTTCTAACACAGGTGCGACGAAAGTTTTTTGCCACAAATCCTTGTGGCAAAAGACTTTTTGGGGATAGGTGCTGTCAAACTCAGGCGGCCGCACAACGGGCGTTAACCTGTCGCCGTAGTGCAGCATGTCAGAGTAAATGGCATCTGCATTAAATTTAGGTGCAGGGCGAAAGCCTTTGTCTTCAGAAAGGCCAAGGATGACGGTTCCCCCCTTTCCGTTAGAAAACGCCGAGAATGTTTCTCCCGTCTTTGACAGCATGAAATAGGGTTAAGCCTTGAATTTTTTAGGGCTTTGCTCTTTTTTTGTTGTCCGATATGTGTTATAATTGTGTTATAAATTTTGGAGGGCCTG
>CAVJKK010000380.1:0-2180 GCA_963649855.1 Anaerovoracaceae bacterium | reverse complement strand
AAGTAAAACGCATAAAAGCAAGCGTATTTATCTTAACAATGATTTGTTGCAACGCTTGCGAAATCAGTCAGGGGAGGTGTTTGTTTTTGAACATGCTAAAACGATTTATAAGCATCGTACTCGACAAGCTGTCTGGCATGACGTTAAACGAGCTGCTAAGGCTATGCGTGTTGATTGTGTTGTTGGTACTCATTCTGCAAGAAAGAGTTACGCTGTCGACATTTTTAGACGTACTAAAGACTTGGTTCGTGTGCAGTCTGCTCTTGGTCATGACCAATTAGCTACCACGATTATTTATCTGCTATCTGAATTTGATAATAAAAAAAATGCCCCTTAGGGCATTTTTTCTTCGATAATGGGAGCGGAGCGACCCACCGAGAAGGGCGGCAAGCACTTGGGAGCGGAGCGACCAAGACGAAGCCGCCCGACCCGGCGGGGGGCACCAGCGGAGAGGGGCGGAAGCCCCCGGAGCGACCCGCCGCTCCTTATCTTGATACATTAGTAATATCAAGATTTCGGTAAAAATGCAACAACCCCCGAAATTCCGTAGAAAATCGAGGGTTGACAATTCCAAAGAAGTTTGGTAGAATATAGTTGTCACACAAATATCCACCATGTCCGAGGGTTTCGGACTACTTCCCTTTACGAGGTAATTATAACATGAAAACAAATTCACGTCAAGTGTTGGCGGACAAGTCAGCCACAGGAAAAACAAGAAATTGGGCTTTGCATAAGCTCCACAGCGGTTATATATCACTTGCTTATGAGGAAATAGAACCTCGCAAGGCTGAAAGAATGAAAGAGTGCGCGAATTGGCTTTCATTCGTCAGAAAGGAGGACGGCACTATGAAATTACATGATGCTCGATTCTGTCGCGTTCGGCTCTGCCCTGTGTGTCAGTGGCGGCGGTCACTGAAAACATTCGCGCAGATGTCGCAGGTCTTGGAACTCGCTCGGGCTGACGGATATCAATTCATCTTTCTGACACTCACAATGAAAAATTGTTCAGGCTCTGTTCTTTCAAATGAGCTTACTCATCTGCTGTTAAGCTTCAATCGTTTGATGAAATACAAGGACATTCAGAAGGCTGTCAAAGGCTTTTATCGTGGTTGCGAGGTCACGCACAATGTGCAGACTGACGAATATCACCCTCATATACATGCTATTCTTGCCGTTCGTTCTGGGTATTTCGGTGGAACCATGTATCTTTCACAAGCTCGTTGGACTGAACTCTGGCAACGTGCGTTACAGGTTGAGTATACCCCTATCATTGATGTTAGGAAGTGTAAGGGTGGCTCTAAGGCGATAGCCGAGGCGTGCAAATACGTTGTAAAGCCGTCAGACATACTTAATTTTGATGATTGGGAAATGACTGTAGACACGCTCAGAACACTTGACAGTGTTCTTGAAAAGCGCCGTTTCGTTGGACTTGGTGGCTGTATCAAGGAAATTCACAAAAGGTTGCATCTTGATGACATCGAGGACGGCGACCTTGTTCATGTTGAAAGTGTTGAAAGTGTTGAAACAGAACAAGCAACAGAAGAAGAAATCATATTCTTTTGGAATGGCTATTCGCAGTATGAACGATAGGGAGCGGAAACGAATGTCAAGGGCTTGAAATTTTCGTAGAAAATTTTGCGTAGCACCCTTGACAGAAGTTTCACGGAAAACACTACCGACACAGGGTGTCGGAACGTAGCAAAGCGGAGAGATGACACCCTCTGCCACACGGCGAGTGCGGGGGCTTGGGGGCAGAGCCCCCTTGATTTTCACATAGGGCGAGAGGACGGAGAGCGAACCGCAAGGGGCGGAGGGCTGCCAGACGCGAGCGGAGCGACCGCGTAAGCGGCGCAGAGGGCACCCACCGCCACAGCGGAGAGCCGAACGACCACCGCCCGAATGCCGAATGGTTACAATTTGGAAACAAACGTTCGATATTTAAACGCTTTTGTTTAAAAAACACCTCTTTTCACGCATTAAGTGAAAGGGGGTATTTTTTTGCGTACTGATTATTTACAAGTAGATGCTTGGACTGTTCTTCAAAGATTGTTGACTGCTCCGAACGCACTTGTAGTTGAAGTGATGCTCAACACTGGTCTTAGAGTGTCTGATGTTTTATCTTTACGCACTAGACAGCTTAAAAATCGTTTTACAGTTAAGGAAAGTAAAACGCATAAAAG
>CAVJKK010000379.1:0-2182 GCA_963649855.1 Anaerovoracaceae bacterium | reverse complement strand
TACCTTCCTCGCGGAATACCTTTTCCATCTCATTTATTGCAGCCATCGTTGTTCCGTTCTTGTGACTGCTTCCGTTTACAAATAATACCTTCATATTTTCACTCCGTAAAAATTTAACTGATTTCTTAACCTCTTTATCTTAGAATAGTATAACATAATGATGCTTTGAGAAAAAGTGTTCTCAGACATTTTGCCACCTCTCGGAAGTTTGACACTTCATCAATAAAAAAATTGCTCTAAGCGTTGAAAACGCTTAATTTTTTTGTCAAATTTTTAAAATTTTACTTGCGTCACTTTGCGTCTTGTGGTATAATATAAGTATCTGTAGCGACATGGAGGGCACATCATGAGAGTAAGAACCAGCAAATCAAGCATAGGGCTTAGATACTACATCATCAAAACATACTACGACACAAAGGGAATCGAACGCACGATAACCGTTGAAAAACTTGGCAGCGAACAGGAAATCAGAGAGAAAACCGGTCGTGATCCTATGGAATGGGCTAAAGAAAGAGCTGCTTTCTTGACAGAACAGGAAAAAAAGAAAGAGGCATCTCTTTCAATCAGCTTCTCTCCTATCGACCTAATCACAAAGGATTATCAGTACACTTACCAAGTCGGATATCTTTTCTTGCAAAAGATTTTCTACAGACTTGGTCTGGATAAAATATGTGCATCTATCCAGAAGAGGTCAAATTTCAAGTATGATTTCACAAATATCGTCCAGAGACTTTGCTATGGTAGAATCCTTGAGCCTGCTTCCAAGCTTGCAACACATGAATTTTCAAAGAAACTCCTAGAACAACCCAACTTTGATTTGCATCAAATTTACAGGTCGCTTGATGTTCTTGCAGATAACTTTGATGAATTTCAGGCTGAACTATACAAGAATACTGAAAAGTTAGGCAAAAGGAACACAGGAGTGATCTACTACGACTGCACAAACTTTTTCTTTGAGATAGAGGATTTGGATCCTGACAGCCTTTGTCAATACGGAAAGAGCAAGGAAAACAGACCTCTGCCGATTGTTGAAATGGGAATGTTCATCGATTACGACGGGATTCCAATCTCTATGTGCATAAATCCAGGAAACACAAACGAGCAAGTCACGATGAAACCACTTGAGCAGAAAATGCTTAGCACTTTCAACATGTCGAAATTTGTGGTTTGCACGGATGCCGGTCTTTCCTCCAGCAAAAACAAACGCTACAACGCAATTCAAGGCAGAAGCTACATCACGACACAGTCTTTAAAGAAGCTGAAGGCAGACATTCAAGAAGTTGCACTGTCACCTGATGGTTGGTACCTAATGGGCGCAAGAGCAAAATATCGCAAATTCAACCTAAATGAGCTCGATGAAGGAAAGTACAGAGAGTCTGTATTTTACAAGGAACTTCCTATCGACAGCAATGATTTTGACGAAAGATTGATTGTGACATACTCAATCAAATACAGGAATTACCTTCGCAAGATTAGAGCTAATCAAGTTCTTCGTGCGAGGAAAGCTCTTGAAAATGGAAAAGTTCGCTCAAAGAAAAACGCAAATGACTTTAGGCGTTTTGTTAAAACAATCCATGCTACAGAAGATGGTGAAGTTGCTGAAAAATCAAAGCAGTATATCGATAGTGACTACATCAGGCAGGAAGAACGATTTGACGGATTCTATGCTGTAACCACCAATCTCGCTGACGAAGAGCCCAGCCAAATTGCTAAAGCAAATCACCAGAGATGGCAAATTGAGCAATGTTTTAGAATCATGAAAAGCGAATTTAGAGCACGTCCTGCCTATGTTTCAACCAATAGCCATATCAAAGCACATTTTCTAACCTGCTTTTTATCACTGGTTATCTACAAGTATCTGGACAAGCAACTCAGCGGTAGCTATTCCTGCGAGCAACTCTGCGAAACTCTTCGTGGAATGTATGTCCGCGAGGTCGTTGGAGATGGCTATATCCCAGCATATACAAGGACAAATATCACCGATGACTTGCATGAGAGCTTTGGGTTTAGAACCGATTATCAAATCACAACCAAAGCAAAAATGAAAAAAATTGTGGAAATTTCGAAGAAAACTAAAAAGTGACGCAAATTTTCAAAACAAAAAATCCCCACGAGGCTTGAAATTTCAAGACCCGTGAGGATTTTGCTGTAAAACTCGGGATTTTACCATATCAAAAAAGCC
>CAVJKK010000378.1:0-2187 GCA_963649855.1 Anaerovoracaceae bacterium | reverse complement strand
GGGTTACGAGAATAAGCGTAAACCCGCAGACGATGAATCAGAAAACACTTGATTTTATCGGAAGAATGCATTCCGTTTCGGATGTGATAAATGCATTTAATCTTGCCCGCGAAACAGGCTTTGCAAACATAAATATGGACATAATCCTGGGGCTTCCCGGAGAGGGAGAGACTAAAGTAAAGCATACGATCGATGAAATCGTAAAGCTTTCACCGGATTCACTTACGGTTCACTCGCTTGCCGTTAAGCGCGGCTCGAGGCTTCACGAGCGTATCCTTGAAAAAGGTTATACGGACATGATAAACACAGACGCCACCATGAAGATTGCCGCAGACGGTGCAAGGGAAATGTCAATGAATCCCTACTACCTTTACAGGCAGAAAAACATGGCAGGCAACTTTGAAAACACGGGTTATTCAAAGGAAGGGCTTGAGGGTATATACAACATCCTGATTATGGAGGAGGTTGAGCCGATAGTGGCACTCGGCCCCGGAAGCGTTTCAAAGGTGATAGGCAGAGACGGAAAGCTTTACCGTGACGGAAATGTAAAGGATGTTTCTTTATACATAAATGATATTGAAGGAATGATAAAGCGAAAGGAAGACCTTTTCGCACTTGAATAGAAAGGACAAAGAATGGCACTTGTAAAAAAGCCGGTTACCGGCATGAAGGAAATACTGCCCAAGGAAATGGAGATACGTGATTATGTGCAAGGGGTTATCAAGGACACTTATCGCGCGTTCGGCTTTACGGCAATCGAAACTCCCTGCCTTGAAAACATCGAAAACCTCTGCTCAAAGCAGGGCGGCGAGAATGAAAAACTGATCTTCAAGGTACTTAAAAGAGGGGAAAAGTTAAATCTTGAAACGGCAAAGAGCGAAAGCGACCTAACCGACATGGGACTTAGATACGACTTAACGGTTCCGCTTGTAAGATTTTATTCAAACAATTCAAACAATCTTTTAAGCCCCTTCAAGGCACTTCAGATGGGAAATGTCTGGAGAGCCGACAGACCCCAGAGAGGAAGATACCGTCAGTTTATGCAGTGCGATATCGATATTTTAGGCGAGCCTTCAAACATGGCTGAAATTGAGCTGATACTCGCAACCACCACGACACTCGGAAAAATCGGCTTTAAGAATTTCGAGATTCGCATAAACGAAAGACGTTTGCTTCGTGCTATGGCAAACTTTGCGGGCTTTCCCGAAGACAGATTTGATTTAGTCTGCATTATCCTTGACAAGCTTGATAAAATCGGCCTTGACGGCGTCAGGGAAGAGCTTTTAAAGGAAGAATTTGATGAGGCCGGAATAGACAAGTATTTAAGCCTTTTTGAAAACCTGACAGAGGATATTGAAGGACTTAAGCACTTAAAGGATATCCTCGGTGACGCAGTCGATGATGACGTTATTTCAAATCTTACCGAAATCATAGAAACCGTTGAGAGCGTAAAGACGGCAGACTTTAAGATGGTATTTGACCCGACCCTCGTAAGAGGCATGGGTTACTATACCGGTACGATATTTGAAATCGCCATCCCGGAGTTTGGCGGTTCCTGCGGCGGCGGCGGAAGGTACGACAAGATGGTCGGTAACTTCACCGGAGTAAATGTTCCCGCCTGCGGCTTCTCAATCGGCTTTGAAAGAATCGTGCTTCTCCTTATGGAAAGCGGCTTTGAAATTCCCGGAAGAGGGGAAAAGGAAGCTTACCTTGTTGAAAAGGGAATGAGCGGCGAGCGTTTTGCCGAGATTCTCTCGGAAGCAGGAAAGGAACGTGGAAACGGAAAGACCGTCCTTGTCGTCGGAATGAACAAGAACAAGAAATTCCAAAAGGAGCAGCTTGAAAAAGAAGGCTATACCTCCTTTAAGGAATTTTACAATAATCCCCTATAGGTAAGACCGATGGAACCTTTTTTAAAGGCTTACATTGCGGATGTGCGCGGTGCCGATTTTGAAAGCCTTTTTAAGAAATATGCACCGTTACTCGAACCGGGGCGATTGAAAAGGATTGAAAAGTCGGGAAACGCAAATGTCAGATTAAAGCTTCTTTGTACGGGAGTTCTTCTCTATAAGGCTTTTCACGAGTACGGGATATCTTTAAAGGACATTCGGTACAAAGAAAACGGAAAGCCTTATATAGGAAACCGTAAGGATTTCTTTTTCAATCTGTCGCATTCGGGAGATAAAA
>CAVJKK010000377.1:0-2194 GCA_963649855.1 Anaerovoracaceae bacterium | reverse complement strand
CGGAATCATGCTGCTGAATCTGTTTTTGGAATCGTTACTGTAAAAATCGTTCCGACTCCAACCTGCGATTTTACATCGATTTTCCAGTTGTGGGAGTCGATTATGTTTTTTACGACGGAAAGCCCGATTCCATAGCCTTCTTCTTCACGGCTGTTTGAAGCGCGGTAGAAAATGTCGAAAATGAACTGAATGTCCTTGTCGTTTATTCCGATCCCCGTGTCTTCTACTGAAACTTCAACTTTGTCTTCGGATTCGACAGCCTTTATTGTAATCGTTGCATTGTCTTTCGTGTATCTCTGCGCATTTGAATAGAGATTATCCAGCGCCCGTAAGACGAGTTCACGGTTGAGCATGATTTTTGTGTCCGGCTGAACGGAAATTTCCGTCTTTACGTTGCGGTTAAAGATTGCTCCGCTGTTGAGGCATCTTTCTGCAAATTCTTCAAGAACGGGAAGAAGCGGCTGCAGCGTAAGGTTGTTTTTCTGTTCTTTTGTTTCAAGTTTGACGAAGTTAATCAGCGAGTTGAGCATTGCTTCAAGCTGATTTGTTTTTGTAAGGATTATTCCGACGGATTTTTTTATGTCTTCCGGCTCGGTTACGATTCCGTCGTCAATGGCTTCAAGATAGCCCCTTATTACGGCGACCGGAGTGCGCAGGTCGTGGCTCATTCCCATGATGAATCTTTTTCTCCGCTCATCATTTTCGAGAAGGTCGATGCGCATTTTATCAAGATTGTAGATCAAGTCTGTGATTTCGTTTTCGCTGCGGATGGACTTTCGGCGTTCAAGAGGTTTTGAAACTTCACCGTTTGCAATCCTCTGGGCAGCTTTCTGCAGAAAAAGGATAGATTTTGAAATCGCGTTTGAAATGTGCAGTGAAAAGAAGATGCAGACGAGTTCAAGCAGTGCCGCAATGATGAGCGAAATAAGTACGAGTTTTTCTGAATCTACCCTTCCGCTTGCGAACTGCTTGTTGATCGGGACTGTTACAAAGGCAATCATTGGAATAAAGACGACAAGCAGGATGAATATATTGAGTTGCCTTTTGATTTTCATGTTCTTTAATTTCCCCTTTCGAAACGGTAGCCCATGCCGAATACGGTTTTTATGTACTGAGGATCTGAAGGATCTGCTTCAATCTTTTTTCTCAGTCTCTGAACGTAAACTGCTACGGCTGTAATGTCGCCGTACTGGGCTTTCCATACTTCCTTGTAGATTCTTTCCGGTCCGAGTGTTTCGTTTTCGTGAGAAATCAGGAATTCAAGGACTTCGTATTCTTTTGTTGAAAGAGGGATTTTTTCAGGACCTTTCTTTAATACGCAGCTGTTGAGGAGAACTGTGTAAGGCCCGAATTCGTAAGATGCTTCGGCAGCAGCAGTTACCTTTGCCTGATGGCGGATTACGGCTTCTACGCGGGCAACGAGAACTTTCGGTGAATACGGTTTTGTTACGAATTCGTCAGCACCGTTTCCGAGCCCTGCAATAATGTCTTCGTCTGCATCGCGTGCAGAAACGATTATAACCGGGAGCGAAGCACTGTATTCGGCTCTGAATTTCTTGAGGAATTCGAAACCGTTCATGCCCGGCAGATTAAGGTCAAGAATGATTAAGTCCGGGAGTTCTTTAGAAACGTGTTCAAGGGCTTCTTCAGCAGAGCCGACCGCCTCTACCAGCATTCCTGACTTTGTAAGATACATTGATACAAGTTCTGCCATTTCAGGAACATCTTCGATAACAAGAATTTTTGAGTTCATATTTACATTCCTTATCTGTTGTTCTTATAAATTATCACAATCTGAAAAAAAAACAAGATTTTTTTATAACAATATGTTACGTTTTTCGGCATTTTGTTATAATTCTGCCACAGTTTATCCGCATATTTTTACAAAAAATATTTCTACTTGACGATAAACGTTTTAGAGGTAAAAATGATAGAATGATTTCAGTTACTCGTCTGGATGGGAAAAACTACTGGATAAATCCTCACATGATAGAAAGCATGGAGAATTCTCCCGATCTTACCATTACGTTTTTGTCCGGAAAAAAAGTCGTAGTAAAGGATTCTCCGGAAGATGTAATAGAAAGAATCATTGCCTATCGCAGAAAACTGGAATTTTCTAAACAGGAAAGTTAAGATTAAAATATAAAAAAGCTCGGTGGGTTTTACAGGAGGAAGCTTTTTATGGATATAGCGT
>CAVJKK010000376.1:0-2194 GCA_963649855.1 Anaerovoracaceae bacterium | reverse complement strand
GCTTTTATTTCTTCTTCAAAAAAATCATCAATATTGAACTTTTCTTCTTTCTGAGTCTTTTTCGTTTTTGAAGGATTCTGCACGGATTTTTTTTCAATCGCATCGCCAAGAATCGAAAGGACAAGGAATTCAATTGCAACGACGATTCCGCCTGTAAAAAGCGCAACCATCAGTTTTATGATGAGGGAATCCCCGTTGTTTTCCGCAAAAATCATGCGGCAGATGTGTTCAACGGCATCGAGCGTAAAAAAAGGAATTACCGAGCCGGCAAGCACAACGCCGTTGCGGACACGCCAGCTCCGAGTAAAGCACTGAAAAGCGGCAGTCAGCAGAAAAACAGGAATAAAAATTGAACAGACGCCGTAAACTCCCGTAAAAAGTTTTCCAAAACGCCACAGCCACGACCCGCAGACAGAATCAAGCCCACAGAAACCCAGGAAAACAGTCAGAAAGCAGATGCAGAAAACCGCAGCCAGAGTATAGAGAATAAATCCGGCAACCGCCGAACCTTTTGTATTTTTATTCATTTAAAAAACTCCAGACGAGAAATTTCGTCAAACGTACGCTTTAATTATCGGCGGGCAAAAATTGAAGTTTAGGTTGATTTTGACGGTTTTTCGGGCACCTGGCGTTTCCAAAAGCAAACGCCACCGGGCTTTTCAGGGTTCCGCTTTCGCTCCATTGGCACTAACGTGCCAACGGCTGCGCCGCCCTTACAATCCCTGGTGCAGACAGATATAATAAAACAAATGAACGGTTTTAAGTGCCACTTTTGCACAGTCTGCAATGGAACGGGCTGCATTGATCAGCTTCCGGGAATGGGTGGCGTAAACAGAAATATCAATTTCCGCCTGAATTGCGACGGCTGGGAAGTTTTGCGGAAAGAAAATCCCCTCGTTTTTATAAATTTTCTGGAGAGGGCAGTTTCTGACAGAATCCCGAAAATCGCGTTTGCTCCGATTACCGGTGCTGTAGAAAACATCGGTTTTTCCGCTGAAAAAGAATATTACGAACAGATTTTCCATGCCCTTTACAAATGCGGCGTGGAACTTTGTGCCGGCGATGGTTTTCCCGACGAAAAAATAAAATACGGTCTGAATGCCGTTAAAAAAATTCAGAAAGAAAGTTCGTCGGTCAGGGCGGCGTTTTTTATAAAGCCTTTCAAAAATGAAAAAATCCTGGAACACATAGAGCTTGTCCTGCCGTATGCGAACGCGGTTGGAATCGACATTGATTCGTACAACATTGCAACAATGCACAATCTGGTTGAACTTGAAAAAAAGACAACCGGGCAGCTTTCAGAAATCCGGGAATTTCTGCACAAAAAGAATCTGCCGTTCATCATAAAAGGAATTTTTACGCAGGAAGACATTGAACTTGTAAAACAGATAAAACCGGATACAGCCTACGTTTCAAACCACGGCGGAAGAATACAGACAAGAACAGGTTCAACCGCCGAATTTTTGCAGAATCATGCTGAAGAATTAAAACAGCACACAAAAGAAGTCTGGGTTGACGGCGGAATCCGCACCCCTCTGGACGTAGCAACCGCAATGGCTTTTGGCACAGACAAAGTTCTAATCGGCAGACCGTTCGTTTCTGCTTTCTGCAAAAACGGAGAAGCCGGCGTCTGCCGGAAAGCGCTGGAATTTAACCTGTTGCAGTACGCCAGATAAGAGTGCGCGCGACCTCCTGTCGCGGTCCAAGAAATGCATACGCATTTCTTGCGGGTATTCATTCTTTAGCGCCGTCCTTGGCGCCAATTTGTAGAAAAATAAATTTCATCTTTCAGCGCCGATTGAGCTTGTCTACATGAGATGCTGCGTGAAGCTACCGGAGGCTAATAAATTCAGCATGACATTTCTTTTTTAGCTCAGCATCTATTACTGCTTACTTTGCAGAACGAACCACACGAAAACCAAGAAGGTAGTTGCGGAAGTTTGGACCATCGCCCGGATCTCCAACGCTCCGTAAAAAAACATTACAGCCATTGCTGTTACCAAACCAGCTACCACCGCGACAAACACGAACAGTGCCAGACGTGGGACCAACCGGGTCAGTCACGGTTTCGCTACTCGTACTGTCATACCAGTCGTAGCACCACTCATATACGTTTCCACTCATATCGTATAAGCCAAGTCGGTTTGCTGCCTTTTTACCTACTTCGTGGGTTCCTTTGCCATCTGCAGAGCTT
>CAVJKK010000375.1:0-2196 GCA_963649855.1 Anaerovoracaceae bacterium | reverse complement strand
GCGAAGAATAGTCCGTAAAGATGTTTCTGCGTCCTTCAGCAAAGATTTTCAGTTTTGCAAGTGCGCTTTCAACTTCAGTTTTCGCATTTTTTGCCGCGCTGCTCGAAAATCCTGAATCTTTTAATTTTGCGTCGAGTTCCTTTACGATGTCTTCCGTAATTTCGCCGAGCTGTTTCTGAAAATCTGCGGTCTGGCGGTTTAAGTCTTCAATTTCTTCCGCGCCTTTTTCTGCCAGAGTATCATTTTCCGTGATTTTTGAGTTTGCATTCGTGATGTTTTCCGTAAAACTTTCAATGTTCTGCTTTACGGTGTCGAGCTGTTTGTTTTTTGAATGAAGGTCGGCTTCCCGTTCGTCAATTTCTTCGTTGAAGGTATCGATTTTTTCCTGGATTGAGTTCTGTTTTACTTCGAGAATCCCGATTTTTTCGCGGATTTTATTTGCCTGAAGATTGTATTCCTGCGCACGCTGGAGTTTGTTTGTCTTTTCAGTCTGAACCGTTGCAAGTTCAACCTGAAGGGCGTTCATTTTTGACTGCAGATCCTTGATTTTGTCGTTGTTTTCAAAAAGTGCCGACTGAATTTCTTCGATTTCCTTCTGAATTGAAGAACGTTTTTCCTCAAGTTCTGTCTTCTGATTTTCCTGCCGTGCCTTGTCCTGCGTAAAATCTTTCAAACGCAAAAGCTGGATGTCCAGTTCATAGTTGAAGATGTCTTCCTTGTACTGGCGGTATTTTGTCGTCTTTTCGCTCTGCACCTTGAGCGTTTCGTAACTGCGCTTGTTTTCTACGAGGGCAATTTCAATCTGTGTAAGGTTCTGCCGTGTGCGTTCAAGTTCGCGTTCTGCTTCCGCACATTCTGCCTTTGAACGGCTTATTCCCGCTGCTTCTTCAAAAAGATAGCGCCTGTCTTCCGGTTTTGATGAAAGAATCTGGTCGATTTTTCCCTGTTCCATTACGGAGTAGGCTGCCTTTCCGACACCTGTGTCCATAAAAAGCCGGCGGATTTCTGTCGGACCTACCTGACGGTTGTTCAGATAATATTCACTTTCGCCCGAGCGGTAAAGCCTTCGCTTGATTGAAATTTCAGTATCGTCGAGCGGCAGAAGACCGTTTTCGTTTGCAATCGTGAGCGTAACTTCCGCAATGTTGAGCGGCGGTCGTGTTTCCGTTCCGTTAAAAATTACGGATTCCATCGTGTCAGCGCGGAGATTTTTCGCCTTGTTTTCCGCAAGAACCCATTTTATTGCATCTACGACATTGCTTTTTCCACAGCCGTTCGGACCGAGCAGCGCCGTAATTCCGTCTGCAAATTCAATATGAGTTCTGTCGGCAAAAGATTTAAAGCCGAAAATATCCAAACTTTTAAGAAACACTTTTTAAGCTCCACGATTTTATTTTTTTGTAACGCTGATTATATCAATTTGGCTGCGTTGTATCAATTTCCTGTGGAGAAGCGAGGTGACCTTTGTATAGAATTTTAGGATAGACTACAAGCCCGAGTTTTTTTTCAAGGCGGGCATATTTGTTCATTTCGTATTCGTCCCCGATGACGATGTTTTTGCCTGTTTTTCCGGCGCGGGCAGTTCTTCCGGCACGGTGTACGAAAAAGTCTTCGTTTGACGGCATGTCCATCTGAATTACGTGGCTTATTTCAGGAATATCAAGTCCACGGCTCGTCAGGTCACTTGTAACTAAGATTTTGATTTTTCCGCTTTTAAAACGGGCGATTGCTGCCTTGCGTTCAACCTTGTCAGTCTTTGCGTGCAGCCCGGTACATTCAATTCCCTTAAAATTCAGTTTGGAAACAATATTTTCCACCTGATCGAGTCTGCTTGTAAAAACAAGGCATTTTGAAGGTTTTTCCGCCAGAATGATTTTTCTGAGCGTGTCAATTTTATCGCGGCGTTCTGCAAAAACTGCAAGATGAGTAATTCTTTTCCGTAAGACGTCTTCCGGCGGCAGAAATAAAGTTTCAACCTCGTGTTCAACCGTTCCGTCCGCACGGATTTTTGTATCTGCCAGCAGTTTCTGCGTTGTTTTTGTGATTGTCGCACTTGCCGCAATCAGCTGAACGTGTTTTTTTGGTGCCGACAGAAGTTCCATCGTAAAATCGCGCAGTTCAGGAGAGATGAGCCTGTCAACTTCGTCCAGCACAACGGCGTCAAGCGATTCAAGCTTTATTTTTTTCAGATTGAAC
>CAVJKK010000374.1:0-2200 GCA_963649855.1 Anaerovoracaceae bacterium | reverse complement strand
GGAGAACATGGTATTTAATTTTACGACCGCTCCACGAACAATCATGGGAGAAGGAGCATTAAAGACAGCCGCTCCTTATTTAAAATCTTTCGGGAAAAAGGCATTGATCGTAACGGGCAAAATCATTACGAAAACGGGACTTGCGGCACAGGTTCAGGAAGTGCTGAAAGGGCAGGGGATAGAATCAGTAATCTTTAACGACCTTCCCGGAGAACCGACCGACCTCATGATTTACGCCGGAGTGAAATTCTTTAAGGAAGAACGCTGCGATTTTATAGTAGGACTTGGCGGTGGAACTCCGCTCGACAGCGCAAAGGCAATCGCTGCAATGGCTGTCCTTCCCGGAAAACTTGCAGACTACAAAGGCAGGGAAATGGCAGGCAATTTTGCACCCCTTGTTTTAATTCCTACGACGGCGGGCACGGGCTCAGAAGTTACAAAATACGTCGTGTTTACAGACACCGCAACAGACGCAAAACTCCTCATAAAAGGCGATGCGCTTTTGCCAAAGATTGCAGTTCTCGACTACACCTACACAATCACGTCGCCGGCGTCAATCACGCTTGCAACGGGAATGGACGCTTTGACTCATGCAATCGAAAGTTACACCTGCATCAGGCACACTCCGGTTACAGACCTTTACTGTCTGGACTCAATCAAGAAAATCTTTAAATATCTTCCGGTTGCAGTAAACGACGGCACAAATAGAGAAGCCCGCGAAAATATGCTTCTTGCAGCCTACGAAGCAGGCGTTGCAATCAACACAAGCCCTACGACAATCGTTCACGGAATGAGCCGCCCGATTGGTGCGCTGTTCCACGTTCCGCACGGAATTTCAAATGCGATGCTCTTAGTTGAATGTCTGCGCGCCGTGCTTCCCGGCACATACGAACGCTTTGCAGACCTTGGAGTTCTGACTGGCTTTGCAGCAGAAAATGATGAGCCGAAGGCTGCCGCTGAAAAGTTCCTTGCAAAACTTGAAGACTTTACAAGGCAACTGAAAGTTCCGACTCTCCGTGAGTACGGTCTTGACCTTGAACAGTTCGCCACAAAAGAAGAAAAAATGGCATCAGATTCGCTTGCGTCAGGTTCGCCGGCAAACTGTTACAAAGTCCTTACAAGAGAAGAAGAAATAGCGGTTTACGATATTCTGCGTTCCAAATAGTCCTAACTTCGAGTTTTTGTAATAAGATGTTCTGAAAAAGGCTCTCGAATAAGTGTAAAACATAGCGCCGATTGGTCAGGGTAAATAAACTGTGGGGGAAAAGATGAAACTTGCTTTAATTCAGATGAAGGGTGCAGATTCCAACGAAAAAAATCTGAATCTTGCCCTTGCAAAAATTGACGAAGCAGCAGCAAATGGCGCAGACCTTGCAGTTCTTCCGGAAATGTTCAGCTGTCCGTACAAGGCATCAAACTTTCCGCTTTATGCACAACCGGACGGCGGTTCAAACTGGCAGAAACTCAGCGCCAGCGCAGAAAAAAACAAAATCTACCTCGTTGCAGGCAGCATGCCCGAACTTGAAACTGACAATTCCAGCCCTGAAAGCGTAAAGAGAATCTACAACACGTCTTACGTTTTTGACCGCACGGGAAAACAGATTGCAAAACACCGCAAAATGCATCTTTTTGACTGCGATCTTCCGACAGCGCGTTTTTACGAAAGCGAAACTTTAACGGCAGGTTCAGAAGTGACGACGTTCGACACTGAATTCGGCAGAATCGGGCTTATGATCTGTTTCGACATCCGTTTCCCGGAACTCTCCCGTCTGATGGCGGACAGAGGCGCAAAAATGATTATCGTGCCCGCCGCATTCAACATGACGAGTGGTCCTGCCTGGTGGGACATCATGTTCCGCGCGCGGGCAACGGACAACCAGCTGTTCATGGCGGGCTGTTCCCCTGCGCGCGATAAGAATGCAGGCTACGTTGCGTGGGGACATTCCCTCGTTGCAGACCCGTTCGGAAAAATCATAGCCCAGCTGGACGAAACAGAAGGCACTCTCTATTGCGATGTGGATTTAGCGCAGGTCGAAGATTTCAGAAGTCAGTACAAAATCTTAAAGGCAAGACGCCTGGATGTTTATAAATGCGAAAGCGTGCAGTGAATAACCTTAACTTCGAGTTTTTGTAATAAGATGTTCTGAAAAAGGCTCTCGGTCGGTTCTGTCATCATTGCGCCGATTGAGCCCGTCGAAAT
>CAVJKK010000373.1:0-2200 GCA_963649855.1 Anaerovoracaceae bacterium | reverse complement strand
CAAGGCAGCGGAAGAAAAATTCAAGGAAATTTCAGCAGCGTACGACGTACTCGGCGACGAAGCAAAGCGCAGGGATTACGACACCTTCGGTTCTTCTTACGGTCAGCAGCAGACTTATAACCAGTCTTACAATCCGTGGGGAGCTTACGGTTTCGGCGGACAGGGGAGCGGACAGTCTCAGCAGGACGACCCGTTCTGGCAGTGGACGCATTACGGAAATCAAAACTCAAATACGGAAAACAACCAGCGCCGCACATATTATTATCAGTACGAAGATCCGCGCAAGAACTACACGCGTTCAGACTGGTTCGGCGAACTTCTTCACAGTGCCGTGATTCTGCTCCTATGTCTTTTTCTTTTGCGCTACAGTCTGATTATAATTCCAATCGGTCCTATTCTGTGTTTTGCGGGTATTGCAAAAGGTTTTAGCGGTGTTACAAAAAGTCTTCGCGGACTCTTTGCACCAAAATCAAAATAAAAAAATAAAACCCGCTGTCGTTTCAGCGGGTTTTTAAGTCTTATGGTAAACTAGCGTTCGCGGAAAATGATACGACCACGGTTCAAGTCGTACGGAGAGAGGGCAACTTTTACGCTGTCGCCCGGAACAATCTTGATGTAATGCTTGCGCATTTTTCCTGAAAGGTGAGCCATGATAACGTGTCCGCCGTTCTTCAATTCAACGCGGAACATGGTGTTCGGCAGTGCTTCCTTTACAATTCCTTCAACTTCAATAGCTTCTTCTTTAGCCACGATTCCTCCAAAAAAAGTTTGCCTTTTTGTAAGTTCTTTATTATATTTATTATCTACTTAAAAAAAATCTTGTCAACGGGAGTACACCACATGGACAAAACATTCATTGAAAAAATGAAAGAAAAATTAATTGAGCAGAAAAATACAATACTTGGCTCTCTTGCTGCACAAAATGAAGATTATAAAAAAATCGTAGAGGGCGGCGAATCAGGAGATGAAATAGACGTTGCGTCAGATGTTGTAGACGGACGCCTGCTTGAATCTCTTGGAGCACAGGACTCTAACCGTCTGCAGATGATTAACAATGCGCTCGACAGAATCAAGCAGGGCTCTTACGGCCGCTGTTTAATCTGCAAGGAAGACATTCCGGAAGAAAGGCTGGAAGCAATTCCATACGCATTTATGTGCGTTGACTGTCAGACGAAGAACGAACGCCAGAACAGATAGTTGTTTTGCGTCCGGCTAAATCTTATACATAACAATCTTATTATTTTCAGGAAAGGCAAGTTCTCTGTAACCTGCCTTTTTTGCATTTTCAAGGGCAAGGTCGAAAGCACAGTCAAGGTGCTCTGCCGAATGGGAATCTGAACTGAGCATTACGGGCACGTTGTGTTCGTGCAGAAGCTCAAGAAAATAAAGCGACGGGTAGGGTGTTGTCGTATATCCGCGGCTGATTGCCCCCGTGTTGATTTCTGCGATTACGCCGGCGCGGGCGATTTCTTTTGCGGTGAGTTTCAACTCTTCTTTGTACCAGGTTTCAGTTTCGTCAAAAAACGGTGTCTTCTCGTTAAACTTGCGGATTAAATCCGGATGACCGATGATTGAAAAACTGCATTCCCGGAGCATTTTCCGCTCGGTTTCAAAATAGTGCTGAATGAGTTTTCTTGCACTTCCGCCGTAAAGCGTCTTTATTCCGTCTGCTAGTTTCTGTGCACTCCAGTCTACGGGAAGCATCTGCTCGGGGGAGTTTTCTCCGTTATTAAGATAGTGAACTGAACCAATAAGATATTCCGGCGCGAACTCGCTGTAAGAAGCAAAGTCGGGCTTGCAGACGTTTTCGATGTAGTCGGCTTCAAATCCGTATTTTATTTTTATCTGTCCTTCGTATTTTTTCCTGAGGGAAAGAATTTCTGTCTTGTATTCGTTGAATTTATCCGCCTTTATGCTGTCGCCGAACGGGTGAGGAAAAGTTGAATGGCTTGAAAACCCCAGAATGTTCATGCTTTTTTTTATTGCGGACTGCACGTTTTCTTCCGGGGTGTTTTTGCCGTCGCAGAAGGTGGTGTGAGTGTGCAGGTTGATTTTTAGTGCGGAAAAATCACCTGTGGCGGGAATAGTTTCTGAAAGTCTGGCGGTGTCCATTTATTCTTCCTCTGAAAAATCTTCTGCAAGTTTTTTGAACTGCGTGTATTCGTGCCTGAATTCTTCGATATTAAACTGACAGCCCGCC
>CAVJKK010000372.1:0-2215 GCA_963649855.1 Anaerovoracaceae bacterium | reverse complement strand
AATCTGTCTTACGTCGTTTACGGAAGTATTTGAAGCACCGTCGATTTCGATGACGTCGGTACATGTGCCCTTTGTAATTTCCATACACTGCTGGCACTGACCGCACGGAGTAGAAGTAGGCCCGTCCTTACAGTTGAGGGCTTTTGCAAGAATGCGCGCAGTGGACGTCTTTCCGCAGCCCCGCGGACCTGAAAAAAGATAGGCATGTGCAATTTTTTTAGACTGAATGGCATTACGGAACGTTTCCGCAACGAATTCCTGACCAACAAGATCATCAAACTTCTGTGGTCTGCGCCGTGTGGCAGTTACTTCATAAGACATAGAAGAAGAATAGCGTAAAAACCGTAAATTCTCAATATAAGGAAAGTGACGGTTTCAGCGCGTTAAAACAGCACGGTTACCAGCCGCCGCTTGCACCGCCACCGCCTGAGTGACCACCGCCGCCCCCGCCGAAACTGCTTCCGCCACCAAAGCCACCGCCAGAACCGCCGTGTGAATCGTGGTCAAAACCGCCGCCGATGAACATTCCGCCGCGCGGAGGTCGCTTGTTTGTAAGCCCCATGAAAACCATGAAGATAAAGAACGCAATCCAGATAACCGTAAGCACGGCACCGATACTTGCGCTGTCGTCGTTTCTGTCCGCGGAAGAATCAACTTTTTCGGTAATTTCAGTGTCGCCAAGTGCATAGCCGGCAATCGTTTCAACGCCTTTTTTAATTCCCGCAGAATAATCACCGTTCTTAAACTCCGGTACGATAAAATTACGGATGATGAGCCCGCATTTCGTGTCAGTCAAAACGCCTTCAAGCCCGTAGCCCGTTTCAATCCGCAGGGTTTTGCTGTTCATGCATATTAAAAGAAGAACGCCGTTGTCCTTGTCTTTCTGTCCCAGCCCCCACGATCCAAAGACTTCCGCAGCGTATTCTTCGAGGGTGGTTTCTTCACCGGCAGACTCTTCAAGGGAATTTACCGTTAAGACGGCAATCTGCACGCCGGACTGTTCGTCAACGTTTCTGAGGTAAGATTCAAGTTCATCTTTTGTTGTGCTGTCGATTACGCCGGCAGTGTCCATAACCCACGCGGTCTGATGCGGAACGTTCACCTTTGCAGACGCGTGGAAAGAAAAAACGGAAAACAACGCCAGCTGCAGAACAGCCGGTTTAAAATTCAATTTCTTCATATTTAAAACTTTAAAACTTAAAACTGAACGGAAGGTGCTTTTGATGCACCTGCTTCTGCTTCAAAATAAGCCTTTTTCTCAAAGCCGTTCATGCTGGCGATGATGTTCTGCGGAAAACGGCGGATAAAACTGTTGTATTTCTGTGCAGCCTCGTTAAAACGCTTGCGTTCAACAGAAATGCGGTTTTCAGTGCCGGCAAGTTCATCCTGCAGTGCCAGAAAGTTTTCGTTTGACTTCAGTTCAGGATAATTTTCCGAAACGGCAAGCAGTCTCTGCAGACTTGAGCTCAGTTCACCCTGCACCTTCTGGAACTCGGCAAGTTTTTCAGAATCATCAGTGATGGAAGAATCGATGTTTACAAGCCCGCCAGCTTTGCTCCGAGCCTCAGCAACTTTTGTAAAAACGTCGGATTCCTGTTTTGCATAACCCTTGACCGTGCTGACAAGGTTAGGAATGAGATCGAGCCGCCTCTGATACTGATTTTCCACCTGACTCCACGCGCTCGAAACGTTTTCGTCAAGTTCCACCATTTTGTTGTAATTTCCGGCAGTCAGCCTGTAAATGCCAACCGCCACAACAAGAACCACTGCCACAATAATGCCAGCCTTCACCAGCCCGTTTTTAACTCCAGCCATAAGCACCTCAAAACAAAGATACTACTATTATAGTGAAAATAAAAGAAAAAAAATCAAAGTTTTTAATACCCGAAACAAGACCCGGAAGATTTTTTCTGGAGCATAATTTTACCCCGCGCTGCAATTTACAGACAGCGCCTTGCCTTACCGCCGAACCCGCTTTTCGGGGTTCCGCTGACGCTTCATTGCTGCGCAACGCGCTACGCGCGCCCCTCCAATCGGGGCTAGGATTTGTATTAGCGCGCGCGCGACCTCCTGTCGCGGTCCAATAAATGCATACGCATTTATTGCGGGTTTTCATTCTTTAGCGCCCTCCTTGGCGCCAACTTCCGTAAAAAGTAAAAAAAGTTCTCAAGAAAATGTGTGCGCGACCTCCTGTCGCGGTCCAAGAAATGCATAC
>CAVJKK010000371.1:0-2217 GCA_963649855.1 Anaerovoracaceae bacterium | reverse complement strand
AGAGGGACTTGGCTCTCCCACGCGGAGCAATTTCCTATATAGCAAAAAAGCACATCCGGACGGATGTGCTTGAAACAGTGAATTTTAATTTTGCCGATTTTAGGCGGTTGACTACTTATTCTTCACCAATTCCTTCCAGTCATCGACAATCGACCTGTCCTTGAAATAGTCGATACGCATTGCAGATCTTACTCTCTCCAAAGTTTCGTCGGTGACTGCACGTGCCTTCTTTGAGCCTTCGGTAAGGATATCGTAAACTTCATCGATATGGTCCTCCCAGTAAGCTCTCTTTTCACGAATGGGACTTAAGATTTCATCAAGGACGTTGATTAAGAACTTCTTGCAGGTGCCGTCGCCGAGGCCGCCCTTACGATAGTGTTCTTTCATCTCCTCAAGGCAGGAATATTCAGGCAGATACTCCTTAAAGAAATCATCGTTTGAAAAAGCATCAAGATAGGTAAATACTACGTTTCCTTCGGTATGACCGGGGTCTTCGATTCGAAGGTGGGTAGGGTCGGTAAACATCTTGCCGTTTACCTGCTTTTTGATGGTCTTTGAATCATCGGAAAGGTAAATACAGTTTCCGAGCGACTTACTCATCTTTGCCTTTCCGTCAACGCCGGGAAGTCTTCTCTGGGTTTCGTTTTCCGGAATATAAGCCTTGGGAAGTACAAGTGTATCCCCGTAAACCTTATTGAACTTTTCAACGATTTCTCTGGTCTGCTCAAGCATGGGAAGCTGATCTTCGCCTACGGGAACTACGTTTGCATTAAATGCCGTAATGTCGGCAGCCTGCGAAACGGGGTATGCAAAGAATCCGACCGGAAGTCCTTCATCCGCAAAGCCACGCATCGCAATCTCGCTCTTAACGGTAGGGTTTCTTGAAAGACGAGCCGTTGTGACAAGGTTCATATAGTAGAAAGTAAGGGCATGGAGAGCCGGAAGTGTCGACTGGATACAGATTGTTGTTTTTGCGGGATCAATTCCGACGGAAAGGTAGTCAAGCACTACGTTTATGATATTGTCCCTGATCTTGCCGGGGTTGTCTGCGTTGTCCGTAAGTGCCTGATCGTCGGCAATCAGGATATTGATGGAATCATATTCTCCGCTGTTCTGCATTTCAACTCTGCGCTTAAGCGACCCTACGTAATGCCCCAAATGAAGTTTCCCCGTAGGTCTGTCGCCTGTTAAAATTATCTTCTTTTCGTTGTCCACTTTAAAATCTCCTTTATAAAAATAAAAATTTTCTAATCCAATAACAAAACCGAAACGCTTCTCTTTTGTGCCTCAAAAAACTTTCCGTTCAGAGCCGTTGCTTTTTCTTCGTCAAAAGACGAATCCGTCGAGCCGTCCGTTGAATACAAAAGCTTCCACTTTCCCGCCTCCGCCTTTAAGGGAAGCGCAAAGGTTTCTTTTTCCCAGTGCATATTGTAAATGATGTAGACCGAAGGCTCTTTAACCTTCGTATACTGCTTTGCGTAGTCTCCGTAGTAAAGAATGCCGAAAGAACGTGACGCAGGCAGTGCATCAAGCTTGAAAGCATCCTTGCTGTGATACGAAACGTCCGGAACCTTTACGGACATATAGTCAAACATCTGAAGTTCCTTCGGCTGATGCAGGATAACATGGCGCTTCCTGAAAGCAATCAGATTCTTTGTAAAAGCCGTAAGCTCTCTCGCAGCCTTTGAATTTCCCTTGGTAATCCAGCCGGTTTCATCGTCCAGACAATAGGGATTGTTGTTTCCTTTCTGCGAATTCAGGCACTCGTCTCCGCCTCTTAACAATGGAATTCCCTGCGAAAGAAATGTAAAAAGAAAAGCATTCCTAATCTGTCGTTCCCTTAAGCACTTTACCTTTCTTGACTTTGTCTCGCCCTCGACCGAACAGTTCCAACTGAAGTTGTAATCGGTTCCGTCGGAATTTGCCTCGCCGTTTGCCTCATTGTGCTTGACGTTATAGGATACAAGGTCGTAAAGCGTAAAACCCGAGAAATCCGTTATCATACGAACCTTTGAAAAATACTTGTGATTTTCCCTGACTGAAAAGCTTAGGTTTCTAACGCAATCCTCATCGCCCTTTAAGAACCGCCTTGAATTTACGAGAAAGTCTTCATCAATGCATATCAGATTCTTAAACTTGAAATTGCCTGAAGGTCTGAAATTCGAAAAATCAAAATTATTGTAAAAAAGCTTTGTATTCTTAAATAACGGGTGTGAT
>CAVJKK010000370.1:0-2220 GCA_963649855.1 Anaerovoracaceae bacterium | reverse complement strand
GGAAATTGAAGACGCAATCGTCTTCTTAAAAGATGAAGTTGACTCTGCCGGCGATGAGCTGGCTGCAAATCCAAATATGGAACAGATTGAAAGTTACCGCAAAAAACTCGGCAATTTTATAAAGTATGTTTCAAAAAATAACTACGAAGTGCTGACTTACGCAAGAAAAAGGCGCGGACTTCCACTTTTGGACAAGAAAACTGGAAAACCTGCTTATTATGTGCAGATACAGGTTATCAATGAAAAACTTGCACAACTGACAAACGACCTTCTCTACAATCACCGTCAGAACCTTGACATTCTGGCGCGCGTTGACGAACTCAACGGTCTGATTGTTGACCTGCTGGCCGCTTAGGAGGAAATGATGAGTGACATTTTTGAAAACGACATTGATGCCACAAACGAAGATCTTTCGGCACTCGAAGATTCTGATACACGCAGAAGCAATAACGTTACGGACACAAACTTTGTCTACCCGAAACCGCTTTATCTGGTAAAACTGGAGTATTCAAGCGAGGGTGTTTACTGTTCCGTACCGAAAAAATTCCCTGAACTTAAAAACGGGGACGCCGTAATCATTCCGACGCGCTACGGAAAAGATTTAGCCTTTGTCTTAGGCAAGACAGAACATCCTGTTGCCTTAAAACCGGCGGATATTGTAACGATTGAACGCAAGGCAACGGACACAGACTTAAAAAAATACGCAGAACTTGCAGAAAAAGAAGAAAACGCATTCAAAACCTTCCGGGAAAAAGTTGCAATCCACAAGCTCGACATGAAACTCGTTGCCGTTCACTTTCTGCTTGAAGAAGCAAAGGCTCTGTTCTTTTTTTCAAGCGAAAACCGCGTTGACTTCCGCGAACTTGTAAAAGACCTTGTAAGCATTTTTAAAATGCGCATTGAACTGCGCCAGATTGGCGTGCGCGACGAAACGAGAATTACCGGCGGACTCGGTGTGTGCGGTCGTCCGTGCTGCTGCCACTGCGTAAGCGACAAACTGCCGCCAGTTTCAATCAAAATGGCAAAAGAGCAGGGGCTTTCGTTAAACTCAATGAAAATAAGCGGACAGTGCGGACGCCTTTTGTGCTGCTTAAGCTACGAATTCAACTGGTACGCGGAAGCAAGACGAAGCCTGCCAAATGAGGGAATCAACATTTACTACGACGGAACACAGTTCAAGATTACGGACGTGAACCCGCTTACGAGAATGATAAAAATGCTCGGCGAGGACGGCAGAATCCTTGAAATTCCGTCAAAAAGATTTGAACGCGAAAGCGGCAACCGCTGGAAGATAAACTAGCGCGCGCTGTTCTATGCCGAAATCTCCACAACCAGCGTGTCTGACTCCGGCGTAAAATCGTTTTCTGCAAAATCGCTGAAAAAGTCCACTTTTGAAAATCCTGCATCTTTAGCAAATTTTTCAATTTCTGACTTTTCTAAAAGATAGACCGGCGCATCTTCCGTAACGGTGAATTTTTTGTCACGGCTGTTTGTCAGAATCTGTTCCAGAAAAAATTCTTCCCCGCGCAAAGCAACTGCAGAAACCAGATCCGCACGGATGCTCTTACGTTCAGGAAGTTCAAATTCCGTCTTTCCCTTAAATTTTTCAAAATTCGTAAGTGACAGAATCAGTTTTCCACCCTGTGAAATCAACTGACGGCAATCATAAAAAAGTTTCGCCATTAAAGTTTTATCGTGGGTAAAAATTATGCGGTCATCGAGAATTGAAATGATGTTGTAAAAACTTTTCCCTAAAAAGCGGGTCATTTCAATCGGTGACATTTTAAAATAGCGCACAGACATCAACTGAGTGCGGCGTTTTCTGTTGGCAGATTCGAGAAGTTCCTGTGATGTTTCAATGCCAGTAACGTCAGAGCCTTCGCGTGCAAGGTTGTGCTCAAAAGTTCCGGAACCACAGCCGATTCTTAAAAATTTGACGGGTTCGGAAAACAAAGCCATTCTTTTTTTATAAAACACTTTTTGTTCTTCGGAAACTGGATATAACTCATCATAGTATTCAGCTATGTTTTGATTTATTTCCATGCCTAAAATTATAAAATCGAATTTTGAATTCCGTAAAGTTAATTTTTATAAAATTTTAAAGGATTTTCCGAACGTTCAGGATTTAAGCAAAAAAACTGGCGACAGGGAGGTCGCGCGCGTAGTCAGTACGATTGGAAAATTAAAAAATGACTTTCGTACTGAATACGATTACAGAAA
>CAVJKK010000369.1:0-2224 GCA_963649855.1 Anaerovoracaceae bacterium | reverse complement strand
AATCAATAGTCTTGAAAAGAGTTTTATTTTCCTTTAGGCAAGATTTTAAGATATTTTCCTTAAAATCGGAAAAATCACTTTCAATTATTGATATATTCTCATCAGCTTTGTTCTTCATAATTATTTTTTTTTACCTACTAATTCCAAAATCATCGGTTTTAGATTTTGTTAGAATTTTAACTACCTCTTTCTGGTAGATAAATTCCAAAGCCTTGCTTATCTGCCCTTCCTGAGTTTTTTCTGTTTTTGAACCCCCGGTCTTTTCGATAGTCTTTTTAAGAAAATCATTGACCTTATCCCGAACCTGCCAGTTCTGGTAGTAGCCGTTGAGTTCCTTTGCAACCTGAATCAAAGGTTTATCCGGGTTCTGTCTTTTCTGGTCAACGAGTTCCTTTTTAAATCCAATGACAGACTTAATCACATGCGGGTCAGTAATTCCTCGTTCGATAGAATCACAGAATTCGCCCATCAATTTTTTGATGCCGTCATAATCATTTCCTAATGCACGAGCCTGGTTCCCAAGTTTATTCAGAATTTTTGTAGAAAAATTATCCCAGCCTTCCGGTTCCCTGTCTCCCCACAAGAAACGGATTCCGTTGATGTCGTAAACATCATAATTCCAGCCGTATCTACCGGTTGTATAGCCGGTTCTCTCATAAGGCCTCAACAAAAACTGAGCATCGCAATTATGCTGCAAGGCAATAATTTTGTTTGAAGTTCTGAAAACTTCTGAAGTGTTCATTTCTCTACTCATAACTATCTTCCCCTTTCGTAATCATTAGATTTTGTTTTTCCCTGCTTCTTAGATTTTTCAGGACTTTCAAAACGGATTTCGTAGTTCACGCCGTCAGAAGCCATCTTCACAAAAGCGCCTTTTTCCTTGAAATACTTACCTACTTCAGCATTAAAAGTAGAAGCCTTTCCCGACTTTACGATTTCAGAGAAAATCGACCTTGCGGACTGAAAATCATTCAAGGTTGAAATACCCTTTGGAAGATTTCTTTGGTTCAGGTCATTGAAAATAGAGTTTTTAACTTCAAGAGCATCAACTTTCTTTTCTTTTTCCTGCCTTGTCTTTTCAAGTTCCGCGAGACCTTTTTCAATGCCGTTCTTGAACGTCTCTTCCCTGCCGTCAGTAATATCAAACTCAAGAAGCATATATTCATTGAGAGCAGACTTGCGTCTAACCGGACTTCCCCGCTCGTATGAAAGAACTTTTGTCATAGCTTCATCAGCAAGACTTCTAAAAGAAGTGTCAGAATCTCTGTTTTTCTGAATGGCAGCAAATTCTTTCAGGAACTCTTTTCCGACAAGTTTTGGACTAACCTTCTTCGTAACAGCCTTATCGTGAGCATTTATAATCTTTTCAAAGTCTCTGATAAAATCATTTGCCTGAGATTGATAATCTTTCATATCCTGAATGATGTCCTTAAAGTTCTTTGGAGCACCATTTCTACCTTTGTGCGTTGCCGGGTCAAGCCAGAGCAGAGCTTCCTCTTCAGGTTCAAAATTTGCAACTTCTTTTTTAAAGTTGTCTATAAAATCAGACATATCACTCTTGCAAGGAATATTGAGGGAAAAATCCTGACCGGCTGGCGAATAACAGCCGTAACGGACAAAACCTTTTTCTTCTTCGTTAAGGCTTGCACCACAACTTTCTGCAACTTCTCGATAATCAAAATATGGAAAAGTTTCTCGAATATCTGCATAGTTCATCAGATATTCTTCTCTTTTTTCATCATTTCCAGAAAGATACTCTTTCATATCTTCCTTGTTTGAAAAAACGATTCGCTGAAATCTATCCAGAGAAAGACGTGGAAGACCGTTAGACTCCATATAAGAGTTATAGTCTTCGTAACAGCTTTCAGAAAACCTGTGTACGCTTTCCTTGTCGTTTTTGTTAATCAATGGGAAATCTGCCATGTTTATTCTCCTCTTAAACCTTTAATTTCGTTTGTCTTAGTTAAGTTTCTGTCTTTCTCATCAACTTCTCTGCTCCACTTATCCAGGAGCTTTAAAGTAGACTGAGAATCAGTACAGCCAATGGAATTCATCCATTTTGCAAAATTTTCTTTGTTTTCAGACGGCACCCGCTGAATCAAGTAATTTGCCAGTAACCCCGGTTTGTCTTTGAACTGAGCAAATTTTATGAAGGACGTATAAAGACTCTTAAAGTTCTTCTCAGAAACCTCAAATTCAAGTTTTTCCGGGCTGCCCCTTTCCC
>CAVJKK010000368.1:0-2225 GCA_963649855.1 Anaerovoracaceae bacterium | reverse complement strand
AAATTATCCGTTTTGTACTATCGAACCGAATCATGGAGTCGTAGAACTCCCGGATGAACGCCTGGATTTTATGGCAGGTGTTTTTCAGCCTAAAAAGAAAGTTCCTGCAACGGTTGAATTTGTTGATATTGCCGGACTTATCAAGGGTGCTTCAAACGGTGAAGGTCTTGGAAACCAGTTCCTTGCAAATATCCGCGAAACTTCCGTAATTGCCCACGTTGTGCGCTGTTTTGACGATCCGGACATTCAGCATGTCCGCGAAGATGCAAAGACAGACGCTCCGATTGACCCGGAAAGCGACATCCTCACAATCAATTACGAACTCTGTCAGGCAGACATCGATACAATCACAAAGCGTGAAGACAAAGTAACGCGTCAGATTCGTGCGATGGGCAAGGCAGAAGAAAAGAAGTTTGCAGGTTACCGCAGTGCAGTTGATAAAATCCTGCCGCTGCTGCAGCAGGGAAAATGTGCCCGCCAGGCAGAACTTACGGAAGATGAACTTGAAGGCATTTACGACCTTCATCTTCTGACGATAAAACCTCAGCTTTTTGTCTGCAACATTGACGAAGATACAATCGCCGAAGGCACAAACAAATACGTAGAAGCCGTTAAGAAGATTGCCGCTGAAGAAAAGAGCGAAGTAATCGTAATCTGCGGAAAATTTGAAAGCGACCTTGTAGACATTGAATCCGCAGAAGATCGCAAGGAATTCATGGACAGCGTCGGTCTTACAGAATCAGGACTTACGGTTCTTGCGCGCGCCGCATATCACTTGATGGGATTACGCACTTTCTTTACGGGCGGTCCCGATGAGTGCCGTGCATGGACAATCAGGAACGGGGACAAGGCGCCTCAGGCAGCCGGCGTTATCCATACGGATTTTGAAAAGGGCTTCATCAAGGCGGAAGTTTACGCTGTAGAAGATTTGCGCAAGTACGGTTCTGAAGCAGAAATCAAGTCTGCCGGCAAGTACCGTCAGGAAGGCAAGGATTACGTAGTTCAGGACGGCGACGTAATGTTCTTCAAATTTAATGTATAATTCCCTTATGAATTTGAAATTTATTTCCTGGAATGTGAACGGGCTGCGGGCTGTAACCGGCAAAAATTTTTACGAAGCATTTAATTCTCTTGATGCGGATTTTTTCTGTCTGCAGGAAACCAAACTGCAGGAAGGGCAGATTGAAATGAATCTGCCGGGCTACCATCAGTTCTGGAATTATGCACAGAAAAAAGGCTATTCCGGCACGGCGATTTTTACAAAACACGAGCCGCTTTCTGTCAGCTATGGAATGAATGTGCCTGAACACGACACTGAAGGCCGCGTCATCACCCTTGAATATAAAGATTTTTATCTGGTAACGGTTTACACGCCGAATTCCCAGACGGAACTCAAACGCCTCGACTACCGCATGCAGTGGGAAACTGATTTCAAGGCTTTTCTGCTGAAGCTTGCACAGAAAAAAGGCGTGATTGTCTGCGGGGATCTGAATGTTGCGCACGAAGAAATCGACATAAAAAATCCTGCTTCAAACCGCCGCAACGCGGGCTTTACCGACGAAGAACGCGCAAAAATGACGGAACTGCTTGCTTCCGGTTTTGTTGATTCTTTCAGGGCTTTTTACCCGGACACCGCAAACGTCTATTCGTGGTGGTCGTACAGATTCCACGCCCGCGAAAAGAACGCAGGCTGGCGCATTGATTACTTTTTAGTGAGTGAAAATTTAAGGAACAGCATGAAAGGGGCTGCAATCCACACGGAGATTTTCGGTTCTGACCACTGTCCCGTTGAACTGACCCTTTCTGCAGAATTGTAGGATTGCCGGCGGAACCTACATTTTTACGGTTGTTCTCGTGTCAACGATGCGCTTCATATCCATGATGTTGTTTACAATCATGTTCGTATCAAAGAGCTCAACCTTTTTTGAAGCTACAAAGCGGTTTATTTCGTCTGATGTCTGTTCGTAGGAAAGTGCTGCCCAGTGTGCCACGTCCTGAATCGTTACGTTAAAGCGTCTCTGGCGGTCATTCGGGTTTATCGGCGGATTCATTTCGTCGAGCATGCAGAATACGTCTGCAACGCGCGCCTGCAAGTCCTGAATGACGAGAATCCTGAAGCGGCGTTTCTGATCGTAAATTCTCTTGCTGAAAAGTTTTAAGATATTCAGCGCAATCTGCGGATTTCCCGTAATAAGAATTTCAAAATTTGCCTTGTTGAATTCGAG
>CAVJKK010000367.1:0-2232 GCA_963649855.1 Anaerovoracaceae bacterium | reverse complement strand
TTATAGTACATTGTACGTCAAAGTCAAGTTTTTATTCTATACTTGCGCGATCTTGAAAATATCTTGAAAATATCTTGGGTGAGTTGTAACCCGAGACGCCAGTTTGTAAGCCGAGATGCTTGTTTGTAAATTGAAAAGTGAATATTTGTAAACGAAATGCTAGTTTTGTACACCAGATGCCAGTTTTGTAAACGAGATGCAACTTTTGTAGGCGAAATGCAAGCTATTCAAGACTGAATTTTTCATGTATGATGGTTTTACAGGCATGCCAAAAGGAGGTCGACTCCCTCTCGATTTTTTTGTAATCGGAGAATCTACCCCTGTAAGTGGTGGTATAGGTTGGTGGTGTTGGCGGCTCTGTATTATTATTTTTTGAGAAGAGAAGGTTTTAGAAGGATGTCTTTAGCTGCAACTGGAGAACAATCCAGAAGCCTTAACACCTCTTCTCCGTAGTGAAAGCTGAACGTTTCGTAAGGACTGCGATCGTTCAGCTTTTTTCGTTTGTAAGAATTGATGTGATTCATCATCAGATTCACATCAGCTTGGGTTAAGTTGTCAAAACTGGTTCCTTTCGGAAGAACCCTGCGAATCAGTTCATGGTTAACCTCGATTGCACCTTTCTGATAAGGGCGCCCAGCATCGCAATAATAGATGCTCGTTCTTCGATAACCCTGCTCTGCAATAGCATAGTTTCTGTACTCGATTTTCTTTGGATTTGAGAACTCACTTCCGTTATCAGTGACTATCACCGGGAACAGGCTGTTGAAAACTTCCCCACCAAGACGACCATCTAACCGATCAAACACATCGATGACAGACTGAGACGTATTTGCATCACGTAAAAAAGCTAACGTCAGGGAAGATTCCACGAAGTGTATCGTCAATAGACACTTACCACCGACATTTCCGATAACAGAATCCATCTGGACAACTGCCGTATCAGGATTTTTCTCCATAAAGTTTTCGAATTCCTTATAGGAACGTCCAAGCCGGCAGCCTTTGTCAACCTTGAATTCTGCTTTCTTTCGACGTGCTCGGAAACGGATTTTTCTCGGAAGATCGATGTTACGGACTTCCAGAAGGCAGTCATCAATGTAGTTATAAATCGTCTTTTCACTGCACATCAGCTCGTCCTGATGCGTAACATAAATTTCGTGAATCGAATGCCCTTGTTTTACTAAAGGCGAAATGATACTGTTCAACCTTGCGATTTCATCTTCGCTGGTTGACAATCCACTTCTGGATTCTGAAATTACCTGATGGGATTTCAGGTGAGCTTTTTCAGCATCGTAGAAAGTTTTAAGTAGCGTGCATTTCTCGATCGTTGGACATGCATTGCAGACATACGGGACACGGGTACGCGCAGTACAGATTTCTTCAACAAAATCTGAGCAGTGTTCATTGCATCGACATACTTTACAGTACACGCCATAACCGCCCTTACGGGTACACTCCTTATCACATAGAGAAGGAGCCTTTATCCTACAAGTCATACGGTTTTTGCAGGCATTAAATGAATAACCTGGTTTACCGGTAGCAATCTCCACAGCATACTTGCGAACCTCGCGTGAAATCGTGGACGGATTCTTGTGAAGTTGTGCTGCGATCTTTTTGAAAGACAATCCTTCTTTTAGAAGTTTTTGCAGAGTTAAGCGTTCTTCATAAGTGAAAAAATTTGCCATGATATCCTCCATTTCCGCCGCCAACAAGATGAGGATATCGTAAAAAGATGGGCAAATGGAAGTATCATTCGCTCATCTGCCTGTCAATGGCACAAAGTGCCGCCCGAGCGGAAACCATTGACAGACGATGATTTCATGATAACAGGCACCTAAGGGAATGACGGCACAGAGTGCTCCGCCATTCCCCAATATCAAAAAAGAGACCAGTGTAAACTAGTCTCTTTGTACTCCGAGATGCAACCTCCCGGTGTACTACTACTTTTAATAATTATGATCATAGATTAGAACGAGAGGGGTTGCATTTCATTTTACAATTGAGACTAAACAAACGTCACTGGTGCTTCGCACCGCCAAGGTCTCGTGCAAGCACGGACTTTAGCTCGTTGCTTCGCACAAAAAAAGAAAACCATCTTTGTAGAAATTCCTCAAAGATAGTTTTTCTTTCATTTTATCGTTTTCATTTACAATTGTATTTACGTTATTGAATATGAATTACTCAAACTCTTTATTTTGTTTTCTTTTCACAATACGTTCTGCCTCAACTTTAGCT
>CAVJKK010000366.1:0-2240 GCA_963649855.1 Anaerovoracaceae bacterium | reverse complement strand
GTATCAGACTGGTTTTAAGTCTCTGATTACGCTTCATAAAAAACTGTTAAAACTGTCTTCTTGTTTCTGCTTTGTGCTAGAATTGGGGTATGAATGTTGCTGTATTTTTAGCTCCGGGCTTTGAGGAAATCGAAGCCTTCACTGTTGTTGATTATCTGAGGCGTGCGGGTCAGAACGTCGTTACCGTGAGTGTTCCGGAAGACGGCTGCCCCGAAGAAGACATCGTTGTAAAAGGCAGTCACGGAATTACCGTAATTGCCGACCTTCGTTTAAAAGACTTCATTAAGATTTCTGAAAAATCTGCTCCAGATGCAATTTATTTTCCGGGCGGAATGCCTGGTGCAAAGAATCTTTCTGACAATCAGTATCTGTTTAATCTGACAATAAAAATGGCGCGCGGTGGAAAAATAGTTGCCGCTATGTGTGCTTCTCCAGCCGTTGTGCTTGCCCACACCGGAATTCTTACCAACCGCAGGTGGACATGCTATCCCGGAATGGAAGCTGACCTTGCAAAATGGTGCGGAAGTTCACTGAAAGCGGAAGAACTGACGGAAAACTCTACCCACATTAAAAACGTTCCTTTTGTGCTTGATAACAACGTTCTTACCGGGCGCGGTCCTGGAACAGCCGAACAGTTTGCGATGAAACTCGTGGAAATGTGCGCCGGCGAAGAAACAGCCCGCTCAGTTCACGACGGAAGCTGTCAGAGATAGGGTGAATACTTATAGCAGTTATAAAAAAAGCCAGACTTTCGGTCTGACTTTTTTTTGTTTTCAGTTCAGGGCGGAAGTCCGCCCTTATTTTATAGAGCGACTACGGACGTACGATGATTTTTGCGAGATCCGGGTGTTTTTCGAGTTCTTTTACGAGGGCTGCTTCGCGTGCCTTGTTGCGGTATGCAGGATCCTGGAAAGAATACTTGAAGTTTGTGTGAACGTCGTATGTTCCGTTCATGATTGCAAATGCGTCTTCTGTCATTACGAGCTCTTCATCTGTCGGAATAACGAAAACCTTTACTTTTGAATCATCTGCGGAAATGCATGTTTCAGCGTTGCCTGTATTTGCAAGTTCGTTCTTTACCGGGTCAATCTTTACGCCCATCCATTCAAGACCTTCGAGTGCGCGGCCGCGGATCATTGCTGAGTGTTCGCCGACACCTGCCGTGTAAACGATTGCGTCAACAGGACCGATTGCTGCCATGTAAGCGCCGAAGTACTTCTTGAGGCGGTAAACTTCCATGTCAACTGCGAGCTGTGCGTCCTTGTTTCCTTTTTCTGCTGCGTCTGCAATGTCGCGGCGGTCAGAAGAAAGACCTGTAAGTCCGAGAAGACCAGATTTCTTGTTGAGCGCTGTGTCCATTTCTTCAACAGACATTCCCGTTTCCCGCATGATATAGAAAGGAAGAGTAACATCGATGTCGCCCGTGCGGGTTCCCATTACGAGACCTTCAATCGGAGTAATACCCATTGAAGTATCAAAACAGCAGCCGTTTTTAACGGCACACATAGAAGCACCGTTACCAACGTGAGCGATGATTACATTTGTGTCTTTTGGTTCCTTGTGGAGAAGGACTGAAGCGCGTTTTGCAGTGTAGAGGAATGAAGTTCCGTGGAAACCGTAGCGGCGTGCAGCGTATTTTTCGTACCATTCCTTTGGAATAGCGTAGCGGTAGCTTGCCGGAGGCATTGTCTGGTGCCATGCCGTGTCCATGACTGCAACGTGAGGAACGTTCGGAAGAACTTTCTGCGCTGCTTCAATACCCATGATGTTTGCAGGCATGTGGAGAGGTCCGAGACCGATTACAGAACGGAAAGTGTCGAGAACTTCCGGAGTAACTTTTACAGATTTTGTGAATTTGTCTCCGCCATGGAGTACGCGGTGACCAACAGCGCCGATGACGCTCATGTCAGAAATAACGCCGTGATCTTTGTCAGTAATGGCTTCAAGAATGAGCTCGATTGCTTCTTTGTGAGTCGGGCAAGGGCTTTCCTTTACAAATTTGTCCTTTCCTTTTGGTTTGTGAGTAATAACTGAGCCTGGAGCTGTAACGCGTTCAACAACGCCTGTAGCCAGTACATCTTTGTTGTCCCAGTCGTAAACCTGATATTTGGCTGAAGACGAACCACAGTTCAATGTAAGAATTACCATCGTTTTTCCCCTGAAAAATAGATAAGTTAGAATAAAATATCAGAGATTATAAAACTCTCAAAAAGTTTATTCAATTATAAAAACAAAAATTT
>CAVJKK010000365.1:0-2251 GCA_963649855.1 Anaerovoracaceae bacterium | reverse complement strand
TCCCTCTGGGATCAGTACTTTCTTTACATGGATATTCAGGAAATGATGAATCGCAATTCAGACCTCAAACGCCGCTACAACGCTTCTTCTGCTGATGAACGCGAGCGCATGCTCAAAAATTACAAAACGGAACTCATGCAGAACAGAATTGACTACGACATCGTTGCAGTTCCGGACAGATTTTCTATTGAAAACACATCTTACGGACAGACCGAAGGAACGGTAACCGTAAAAGAATGGTTCAAATATCCGAATTTCCACGAAATAAAACGTTACACATACAAAGTAAGACAGCGGGACGGAATCTGGCAGATTTACGATTATTCGGTAACGAATCTTGGAACAGAGTAAACTTCTTCTGAAAAGGATACAAAAATGAAAGCACTTCTGGTTGCTGACAGCACTCTTGCAATCGATAATATTTCTCAGGTTCTGGAAACTGCCGGCTACGATGTAATCATTTACAAGTGGCTTTTAAAAGCCCTCGACAATATTGAAGAAATTGCGCCTCACCTGATTGTCGTAAGTACGAAAGATTATCCGCGCCACTGGAAAACCCTCGCACAGTTTGCAAGCACGACTTTTTCTTCTTACCGCCCGGAAATCGTCCTTTATGCGGAAGGCGGTTTAACTGAAGATGAGTTGAACAAGGCGAAAGCTCTTAACATCCGGGGAATTTTTGAATCAGTTGATGTAAACGGACTGGACGTTCTGCGCAAAATTCTCGCAAAAGAACCGGACATCTATTCCGGAACGCTTTTGGAAGAAGAATTTAGAGAAAATGAAATTCCTACGGTAGATAATCTTCTTGCGGATAAAGAAGGAGAAACTGAAAATTCAGAAACAACAGCTGAAGCTGAAGAAAACACAACAGTAGAAAATGAAACTACACAGATTGAAGAAACTGCAATGAATGAAGAAAATTTGACCTCAGAAAAGGCAGCAACTGAAGAAACTGCGGAAAATTCCCAGCCCGAAAGTATCATCTGTTCGTTTATGTTTACAAATCCCGTTTCCGGGCAGCTCGTTACCGGCTACGCTTACAATTTTGACGGAAAGTCATTTATTTTTAAGGCGGACATTCCGTCATTTACCGAAAATCTTTCTTTTGGCACGGAAATCTGTTCCGGTTCATTAAAACTGAATGATGAAATTCAGTGCGTTCAGACTCAAGTCCGACAAAATGAATCGAATCTCGTGCTGGAGCTTTTATAAAAATGAAAGTTCAGCCCAAAACAGCAAAATTTTTCTGTGAAAACTGCGGTGCAGAAGTTGCACGAAACGCAAAAGTCTGCCGTCACTGCGGAAGATTTTTTTCAAGCGTGCGCTGCCCCCAGTGCGGAAAAACAGGCACTCCGGAACAGTTTGTCCACGGCTGCCCCGCCTGCGGATACACAGTGCAGACTTCCGAACGTAAAATCCAGAAGTCAGAAAGCGATAAAAAATCATCCTTTTTTTCAAGAAAAAAACTCAAAAAGGCAATCAATTCTTATCAGAAAGACAGCGACAGAAAAGATTTTAAGAACACTTCCGAAGAAAGTCTTCCCGTATGGATTTTTCTTGTCGTGATTTTTGTGCTTGCCGTAACGATTTTTCTTTTTAAAAAGTCAGCATAAAAGTTATTTTCGTCTGCTTACTGAAATTCCGTCGCCCACTTCGTAAAAATCAGTCTTGAAGTCTTCGTTTGTCTTTAAGAATTCTATGTATTTTCGGATTTTTTTTACGAGCTTTATCGTGCTGTAGTTGCGCGTCAGACTCAAATCTTCAACCATGCCGTGAAAAGAAAGGTTATCGCTTATGATTACGCCATTTTCTGAAAGCAGCGGAGAAAATCTGTTGAAAAAGTTGATGTACTGAGCCTTTGCCGCATCGATAAAAATAAGGTCGAATGACTGGTTCAATTCTACTGTGAGTGCATCGCCGTAAATTGCGTTGATTCTCTGGGAAAGTCCCGCCGCTTCGATGTTTTTTCTGGCAACCTGATGGCGTCTTTCATCAATTTCGATTGTCGTAACGTGAATATCAGACCGGATCTGCGCAAACCTGATTGCCGAAGTTCCGATTGCAGTCCCCACTTCCAGAATATTTTTTATATCGTGATTTTTTATGTAATCAACAATAAAATCGCTGCCGGAGTCCTGTAAAACCGGCACTTCATTCTGCATTGCGTATTTTTCAGTTTCCGTGAGCTCCGAATTTTTTGAAAAAACATCAATGAATTTTTCAATTTCACTCGCCACAGAAAAACAAA
>CAVJKK010000364.1:0-2253 GCA_963649855.1 Anaerovoracaceae bacterium | reverse complement strand
CTTTTTAACCGTCTTACAAAAAAGGGCGGGCATTTCGGACCGAACTTTGGTTTTGTCGAAGCGACGATTGCCCTTCACTATGTTTTTAATTCCCCGGTTGATAAAATCGTCTTTGACGTAAGTCACCAGTGTTATCCGCACAAAATGCTCACCGGGCGCGCATTCGGATTTTTTGATGAAACTCAATTTTCAAAAATCAGCGGCTACACAAATCCCGACGAAAGCGAACACGACTTTTTTAACGTCGGTCACACTTCAACTTCCGTAAGCCTTGCCTGCGGTCTTGCCAAGGCGCGCGACTTAAAAGGCGACAGAGAAAACATCATCGCAGTAATCGGCGACGGCTCTTTAAGCGGCGGCGAAGCGCTCGAAGGTCTGGACTTTGCAGGTGAACAGACGACGAATTTCATCATCGTTGTAAACGATAACGACATGTCGATTGCAGAAAACCACGGCGGACTCTACAAAAACTTACGCCAGCTCCGCGAAACAAACGGACAGTGTCCCGTAAATCTCTTCAAGGCGTTCGGGCTCGATTACATCTACGTTGAAAAAGGCAACGACATTCAGTCTTTAATCCAGGCGTTCAAAAAAGTAAAGGACATCGACCACCCGGTCGTAGTTCACATCAACACGCTCAAAGGCTGCGGCTACAAACCGGCGGAAGAAAACAAGGAAGTCTGGCACTGGACAAGCCCGTTCAACCGCGCAACAGGCGAACGTCCTGCTCAATCCGGCGAAAACTACAACACGATGACCGGAAACTTCATGCTCAGGAAAATGGCTGCTGACCCGACAGTCGCCTTCGTCTGCCCGGCAGTTCCTGCAAACTTCGGATTTACAAAACCAAACCGCGACAAAGCCGGCAGACAGTTCATCGACCCGGGAATCGCGGAAGAACACTCTATCGCCCTCGTAAGCGCAATGGCAAAAAATAAGGCAAAACCGGTTTTCGGCACACATTCAAGCTTTATTCAGCGCACGTACGACCAGCTGAATCAGGATCTGTGCATCAACAAAAGTCCGGCAACCCTTCTCGTAAACACGGCGAGCATCTGGGGAATGAACGACATCACTCACCTCGGCATTTTCGACATTCCGCTCATGTCAAATCTCCCGGAACTCGTCTACCTTGCCCCGACAAATGCGGAAGAATATCTTGCCATGCTCGACTGGTCAATTGAACAGACAGAACACCCGGTTGCAATCAGAATGCCGTGCAATGGCGTAATCCACACGCTGAATCCGGTTCAGAAAGATTATTCCGACCTCAACAAATATCTCGTCACGCAAAAGGGAAGCGAAATTGCAATTCTTGCGCTCGGAGATTTTTTCCAGCTCGGCGAAAAGACGGCGGATTTTATTGAAGCAAAAACGGGCAAAAAGCCGACGCTCATCAATCCGCGCTACATCACGGGACTGGATACGGAACTTTTAACAGGCCTCATGGCTGACCACAAAAAAATCATCACGCTCGAAGACGGAATCCTTGACGGCGGTTTCGGGCAGAAAATTGCGGGTTTTTACGGTGCAAAGCCGGTTCAGGTTTACAATTTCGGGTTAAAAAAAGAGTTTTTAGACCGCTACAATGCGGCAGAAGTTCTAAAGCAGAATCATCTGACTCCGGAACAAATCTGGCAGGACATTTTATAGGGCGGTCCGGCAGGCAAAGCCTGCCGTCGCTACCGCAAACACTAATCTTCCCACGCGTCGTAGTCGCCTTTGCTGCTTTTTACGGCACTCCAGCCGCTGGATTTTTCTTCGAGCATTTCGGCATCTTCCCTGCCCTGAAAATTCGTCCACTGCGTAAATTCGTGCGGTTTTACTTTCTTTTTTTCGTCTTCTTTATTTTTTTCTTTTAAATCTTCGATTCCATTCGCCATGATTCTGTTTCCTCGCTTCTATTTTTCTAAAACGAAAAGGTACTCCGAAACGTGTATGTTTCGTCCGCACAAGTTGCGGCTTCCACGGAACGTATTGTACGAAATTTCTACGGTTTTTACTTTTCCGTATTTTTCGAGCATGTTTTTCATCTCGTCAAAGGCGATAAACCCTTCTGAATTATACGAAATTATCACAAATTTTGACTGAAGGTTTTTTATGATTGTTTCCATGGAAGAAAAAGCCGTTCTTGCCCTGTTGAATTCCGACCGCTTCCAGTCCTGCGTAATTCCGCTCACCCTGCTGATTTCAACGTCGAGTTTGTTTTTTAAAATCAGGTTGAGCATAAAATAATTTGAACCGTACGGATGC
>CAVJKK010000363.1:0-2259 GCA_963649855.1 Anaerovoracaceae bacterium | reverse complement strand
AAGATAGGCAGCACGGTTAAAAACTACACTCTCGAAGTCAAAGACAGCACCAGCAGCGTTGTGTGGTCACAGACGGCAGAAAAATCACTTCCTGCTTCAATCAGCTGGAACGGTCTTTCTTCCGGTGGAAGCCGCTGTGCTGACGGAGTTTACACCGCAAGACTTTCCACTGAATCAACGAACGGTGCAAAGGCAGAAACAGTAACACAGCCGTTTACAATCGACTCTGTTGCTCCTTCAATCGAAGTTTCCGTGCCGTATCTTGTATTCTCTCCTGACGGAGACGGAAACAGAGACACAGTGCCGGTAACCGTAAAATCTTCCGACGAAGAAAGATGGACTGCAAAAGTCCTCGATTCAAAAAACAAGGCTGTAAAATCTTACACATGGAAGGGCGTTGTACCGGATTTTGAATGGGATGGAACTGACGACAGCGGAAACAAAGTCGCAGACGGAACTTACAGAATCGTTTTCGCAGCTGTTGATGCGGCTGGAAACAAGGCAAATGCTGAAATTGCCGGCTTGAAAGTTGATAAGCGTGAAACAAAAGCCTACGTTACGGCAGACCTTGAATATTTTGCACCGAACGGCGATGGAATTGCAGACGTTCAGAAGTTTACAATCAGGACAAGCGTTGCGGACGGAATCTCTGAGTGGTCGTTTGCAATCGTAAGCGCAGAAGGAAAGACAGTCCGCGAGTGGACGAATGCAGATTCAAAAGACCTGCCGGCAGTAATCAACTGGGACGGTCTCGACAGCGAAAAGAAAATTGCCGAAGGCGCATTTACCGGAAAACTCGCAGTTTCTTACGAAAAGGGAAACAAAGTGAGTGCAGTTTCTTCCGCATTCATCTGCACGGTAACTCCTCCTCAGCTCTCCGTAAAAACGGCTCCGCGCTACTTCTCGCCTGACAACGACGGTGAAGACGATGACCTTTACATCCAGCTCAAGGGTAGCAGCACGGTTCCTCTTAAAAACTGGTCATTCACTGTAAAAGACCCTGAAAACGGAAAATCTTTCTGGAACGTAAGCGGAAAATCAACGATTACGGAAAGACTTGTATGGGACGGACGCGGCAACAACGGCGAACTCGTTCAGTCGGCAATGGATTATCCGTATGTATTTACGGCAACGGACACTCTCGGCATGACGAGCACGGTTGAAGGCAAAATCAGCGTAGACGTTCTCGTAATTCGTGCGGGCGATGTCCTCAAGATGGCAGTTCCTTCAATCATCTTCCGTTCTGACGCTGCGGACTTTAAGACCGCTGACGAAGAAAAGGGCGGAATCACGGCAGAGCAGAAGGCAAACAACGAACGCGTACTGAAGCGCATTGCTGCAATCCTGAACAAGTTTGACAATTACACGGTAACGATCGAAGGACACGCAAACAACGTTTCGGGCACAGAGACAGAAGAAAACGAAGACACGGCACAGTACGGAAAGGCATTGAGACCGCTTTCGCAGGAACGTGCAGAGTTCGTCAAGTCTCAGCTCAAAAAGAACGGGGTTGACGCAAATCGCCTTACGGCAGTTGGTCGTGGCGGAAGTCAGCCGGTAGTTGCGCGTAGCGATAAAGACAACTGGTGGAAAAACCGCCGCGTTGAATTTATCCTGAACAAATAGATTTTTACTTTTACGGGCGCACGGGCGGTAAAACCGCCCGCCGGGCTATCCGTGGCTACGGCGTCTGCCGCGCCTCCGGTGATGCGCACCGCGCTCCGCGCGCCACTACTATCCCTTGCGCAAGCAAGGACGTGCGCTTTAGCGCACACGTAAATAAAGAGTTTGCACAGCAAACTCTCAGTCTGGCAGTGCGCTGCCAGACGCGCATCCCTTGCGCAAGCAATGCCATGATATATCTTTCAAAACAGCAGATAATCGCCCTCGCAGATAAATACGAAACTCCCGCTTTTTTACAAAAAGACCCGTCGCGCTTCATGCATTTATATTTGCCGCAAAACGGTGGCAGCGTGCGCGATGCGGAAGGCGTTGCATTTATAGCCGCGAACCTTGCCTTCGGTCGCCGTGAACAGATTTTACGGCACGTTCAGTGGATTTTAGATAGAATCAGCGCTGCTCACAAAACGCCGTCAGAATGGATTTTATCCGGCGAGTACGCAGAAATTTTTCCTCCCGAACAGAAATCTTTTTACCGGATGTACACTTTTTCCGACCTCCGCGTATTCTTTGACAATTTAAAGTCGTTCTTAACGGAAGAACGCACGCTCGGCGAATATTTCCAGAAAAAATATGAAC
>CAVJKK010000362.1:0-2268 GCA_963649855.1 Anaerovoracaceae bacterium | reverse complement strand
ATAAAGCGTGACGAGAGAACAATATTCCTTGCCCCCATTGTTCGATTTCATGTAATTGTAGATCGCCTCGGGGTTGAAATCCCCTCCGGCGTTAGAAAGAACATACGAGGCGATTTTGTTGAATTTCGTTTTTTCAATGTCGGGATCTCTGACGAAAATGTCCTTCTGGCAGATATTCAGATAAAGCTCTTTCAAATACCGTTTCACGGCATTCCCGCTAGGGAGATCGAAACGCAGAGGGTAGCCGCCATAACGAAGGTAATCGGCGAAGGGGTCCGAAACGATCTGGCCGGACTCCTTTCGGTAGTCCAAGGCTTCAGCGTAAGAGAATGGGTAAATGGGGAACTCGACGATTCGCCCGGTCAGCAAAGTCGATATCTCGGACGAAAGCATCTTCGAATTGCTCCCCGTGATGAAGATGGAGCAATCGAAGGAGACCCGGAAGGAATTGACGGCTCTCTCGAATCCTTTGACGTGCTGAATCTCGTCGAAGAAAAGATACTGCTTGCCTTGCCCGCGATGCGCGTTCACATAATCGTTCAGCTTCTTGTAATCGTCGATCTCCTCGAATTCGAGTTTCTCAAAATTGAGATAGACGACGTTCGAACTCGGAACGCCTTTGGCCAGAAGCTCCTCGATGATGAGTTCAATGATTTTCGACTTCCCAGCGCGTCTAGACCCAATCAGGACCTTGATGACGTCGACATCGTAAAACGGCCTTATTTTTTCCAGATAATTTTCACGTTTTACAAGCATGCTTCATCTCCTTTTTCGCCTTTATTCTAAACTGAATTTTAAAAAACTCGAAATTTTTTTAGTTTTTCAAAATTGAATTGCTCTAAGAAACGTCTTTTTCAAGGGGTTAAACGGGGATTTTGTCTTTCTCCGCATGATACAGGCGTTCCTAGTCCCTAAGCAAACCGCCCTTCCTTCTCGTCAAGGGCCGTCTAAAAAAGAACGTCCCTTTGCCAGGTTTATCTTTGTCTGCCTTTTGATCTTTATGTTCTCCAAAGTAAGTTCCAAACCCAGAGGCAACCTCAGCCTCAATCTTGCCGATTTCGTTCTCGTCCTTCTCCAAGCTTATATGGCAAGTAAGGCATTCCTTAATGCCGCCCTTGTGGGAAAGCCTAGTTTCAATGACCGGCATCCATTGATGGGCTTTTTGTCAAGGTGCTCTTTGATTCTGCTGAAGATGCTTTCTTTGCTCATCCTAGCATAGAAGAGATAGCCCTTCTTCAGGGCGTGCGTTAGAAATTTGCCGTCTTTAACAAGATTTTCATTCGGGCTAGAAGCGACGTCCAGAACCCGTTCTTCTTCCCCTTTCTGGTACAAGCGCGCCTCCTCAAAGAAGCGCTCATCAATAAGGAAATTTCCCTTTAAACAGAAGATGAAACGCCTTTGAAATCCGCGAGCCTCGAATGGCTTGTTTCAAACTCTTTGTTCGCGGTTTCAACTTCTCTTCCTAAGCCAAATCGAATAACCTCTCTAGCTCTCCCATTTCCAGCTCATGAAATTCACGTCCCATGGACTCCGAATCAAAAGCACGCATTTTGGCTTCAACGTTGTTTTTCTTAGATTGCTGTTTGGATTCCTTTAATTGCACACAAGGCCTTCGGCCATTCGTCAGCCACGCCTATAGCATTTTCAAAAGCTCAAACCCGTTTTGTTCCCACGCAAGGCTTCAGCAAATTATGAAGACGGGATTCCACGGAAAAGAGAATTGTCGATGCACAAGGTTCGAAGTCTTTCTTCAGATAGAACAAATATAAATCGACGTTGCCAAGAAGATGCTTTCTATTCGTATGCCCAAGTTTTAAAGAATAAGGAGCTCCATTCTCAGAACTCATATGCTCCTTAAAACGCTTTCCGACGTCCTCCGCTTTCCCTAGATAAAGGATTTCTCCTTTGTTGAAATCCGTTCCATTCAAATTCGAATTCGTCTTCGCGCCGCAATTAACGCTGTTAAATTTCACAATTGGACTAAAGTCCACCTCAACAGTGTTGGTCATTCGAAACACGTATATTCCAGGCCGGTTTACGCCAGATCTTTGTTTTGCAGAAATAACAGGTATAGCACGGCGAGGCACATCGAAGAGCAGCAAAGACCCTTGGCCATTGTTTAGAACATTCGCAATTTGTTGGGCTTCCTCCTCAAGACAATCAATCGAAAGCCTAAGGATTTCTTTTTTGCTTATGTCTACCTCTACTTTGGCTGTTGTTTTCATAGCTCTTCCCCTTGTTGCCGCCCTCTGATGGCCAAGGCCATCT
>CAVJKK010000361.1:0-2273 GCA_963649855.1 Anaerovoracaceae bacterium | reverse complement strand
ATTGTCGCATACTTGCCTCCTCTGTTTGATGACAGAACCGACCGAGAGCCTTTTTCGGAACATTTTATTTCAAAAACTCGAAGTTAGGGCTAATAATTCACCGTACAAAAAATCAACTGGAGCAGAAAATGAATATTCATAATTTAATGGAAGAAGTTGTTTCTCACAGGATAAACAAACTTTACGAACAGATAAAAGACATAAAGGCAACGTGGCTCACCTGCGACTGCGAAAACTGCCGCCTTGATACAATCAGCTACGTTCTCAACAGAATTCCTCCACGCTATGTCGTAAGCGGACGCGGCGTTACACACGCAAAAGACATCCTTGAAGACCAGCAGGTAAAGGCAGACATCGATGCAGTAGGACTTGAAGGAATAAGAATCGTAAGTTCAACAAAGAGACCCTTCCACAACGCAACAAGAAAAGAATGTTCCGTAGAAACTTCAGGCGATCCAATTTTCAACTTTCCGACAATTCAGGGTACAATCCTCGACGGCAACACTTTTGAACCGCTAGCCGGCGCTTCCGTTACGCTGAAAATGAACGGAAATCCCGTTCCAATGGCAGACATCACCTGGGCGAACCCGATCAACACATACAACAGCACGCACGGAACCTATAGTTTCTGGCCTAAAGCGATAGAAGCAAAAAAGAACGGCGAATTAAAGAATTTCTGTTTTACGATTGACGTTTCCTGCCCGGGCTACAGCAGCATAACGTATTCCTTCAACACAAACCTCGTCGCAGAAACAAAAACACGCGGAGAACTGGACACGACGATTTCGTTAAAAATCATGGATTTAGTGATGTTCCGCAGCGAAATCGTAAACGACATGGAATAACAGAGCTGACTTGCAGCGAACCCGGCACGAAAAAATGCAATTATTTTTTTGATTTTGCGCTGAAAATCTATTGAACATTTTTTTTTACTTTGCTATATTAGACAAGTCGCTTGACAAGACGGGCAGTTAGCTCAGTTGGTAGAGCCCCTGGTTTACACCCAGGTTGTCGGGAGTTCGAGTCTCTCACTGCCCACTCCTTTCTTTTCAAACGATGCAATATCCCATTCGGGCAGTTAGCTCAGTTGGTAGAGCCCCTGGTTTACACCCAGGTTGTCGGGAGTTCGAGTCTCTCACTGCCCACTCCTTTCTTTTCAAACGATGCAATATCCCATTCGGGCAGTTAGCTCAGTTGGTAGAGCCCCTGGTTTACACCCAGGTTGTCGGGAGTTCGAGTCTCTCACTGCCCACTCCTTTCTTTTCAAACGATGCAATATCCCATTCGGGCAGTTAGCTCAGTTGGTAGAGCCCCTGGTTTACACCCAGGTTGTCGGGAGTTCGAGTCTCTCACTGCCCACTCCTTTCTTTTCAAACGATGCAATATCCCATTCGGGCAGTTAGCTCAGTTGGTAGAGCCCCTGGTTTACACCCAGGTTGTCGGGAGTTCGAGTCTCTCACTGCCCACTCCTTTCTTTTCAAACGATGCAATATCCCATTCGGGCAGTTAGCTCAGTTGGTAGAGCCCCTGGTTTACACCCAGGTTGTCGGGAGTTCGAGTCTCTCACTGCCCATTGAAACGGGATGTAGCGCAGATGGTAGCGCGCTTGGTTTGGGACCAAGATGTCGCAGGTTCGACCCCTGTCATCCCGATTAATCGGCTTCCGGTAATGCGGAGGCTTTTTTTTTCTGGCTTGAATTTTTTTATCCGGAAACGCCATGCGCGCATTCTCCGGATTTTTTTACAGGGAATACCTGTTTTTTCTTCGGATGAATTCGGCCGCCTGGAGCCCGGCCACGGCGCCCTCATACACCGCCTTTGCGGCCTGCAGAAGACCTCCGGCGGCGTCTCCGCACGCGAAAACGCCGGGAATGTTTGTTTCAGCCCGCTCGTTCACGGCGATGCTGTCGCCTTTGAGCTCAAGCCCGAGCTTTTTCGCGAAATCCGCGGCTCCGGCCTTTCCGAGCGCGACAAAGACTCCTTCCGCGGCGATCTCGCCTCCTCTGTCAAGGGCTATTCCACGGACTTTTCCTGTGCTATTGTCGCCTATGATCCCGGCTATTTTTCCGCCTTCAACCTCGAATTTCCCGGCCGCTCCGTCCTCGGCGAGAATTCTCTCTATCTCGCCTGTGCTCTTTCCGTCTGTCAGAATCCATACCTTCGACGCTGTGTGTGAAAGCTCCTCCGCCTCGTTCGCGGCGAAACTTCCGTCGCCTATCACCGCGACATTCTTATTTCTGTAGAAGAACGCGTCGCAGACCGCGCAGTAGCTG
>CAVJKK010000360.1:0-2286 GCA_963649855.1 Anaerovoracaceae bacterium | reverse complement strand
GATCAACTGTTTCTTCCACGCCCTTCGGCGTGAATTTTCCCTGCTTCATAAGCTCGTCAAGCTTTGTGTTTTTAAGCACCACCGTGGGATAAATTCGCACTGTGGCAGGTTTTAATTCAATTATTTTTTCGGCTGTTTCAATGCTGTCTTCATCCCTTGAGCCGTAAAGGCCCGTCATCATTTGAAGGCCCAGCTCAAAGCCGTAATTTTTAAGCATTTCGCAGGCGTCCTCCACCTGCTTTGCGGTGTGACCTCTCTCGTTGAGAGAAAGCACTCTCTCATCAAGGCTTTGCGCCCCGAGCTCAACAGCCGTAACGCCGTATTTTTTTAATATTTCGCAAATTTCTTTATTGATTCCGTCAGGCCTTGTGGAAATTCTGATTCCCTTAAAAAGCCCTTTTTGAACATAAGTATATGCTGCCTCAAGCAGAGAAATCATATAGGCGGGCTCAACCATGGTAAAGCTGCCGCCGAAAAAGGCAATTTCCCCGCCTGCCGCCGTTTCTTTATCAAGAGAAGCAAGGGCGGTCTGTGCCGCAGAATGTACATCCTCGGCACTGATGGATTTTTGAAAACCCGTTATACTTCTTTGATTGCAAAATGTGCAGGCATGAGGGCATCCCATATGCACCACAAAAAGCGCTACGTTTATATGCTTCATCAATAAATTCCCATAAGCGCCAAAGCCTCTTTGGCGGCCATTTGTTCGGCGATTTTTTTGCTTTTGCCCTCGCCTTTGCCTATAACGTTGCTGTTAAGGTGAATTTCAACGGTGAATTTCCTTGAATGTGCAGGACCTTCTTCGCCAACGGTAACATATTCTATATGCTCCTCACGGTTACGCTGTATAAACTCTTGGAGCATGGTTTTGTAATCTTTACTGTCATCAAGAAAATCGTGGCGGGCAACAAATCTTAAAGCAAGTTTGCTTGCCTCTTCAAGGCCTCCGTCAAGATATACAGCGGCAAGCACAGCCTCAAAAGCGTCTGCCAGCATGGAAGGCTTCTCTCTGCCCCCCATTCTTTCTTCACCTTTGCCTAAGCGAAGGGCAGAGCCTATATCAAGCTCTTTTGAAAACACGCAAAGCGCTGCCTCGCAAACTCTTGCGGCTCTGTGCCTTGTAAGCTCACCCTCCGGTAAATTCAAATTTTTATAAAGATAATTTGCCGAAATAAAGCCAAGCACCGCATCACCTAAAAATTCCAATCTCTCGTTGCAAACGGTATTTTTTTCATTTGCATAAGAAGAATGTGTCAGCGCTGTTTCAAGAAGAGAAATATCCTTAAATTTATATCCCAGCTTCTCCTGCAGAGCTTCAAGCTTTTCATCCATAATTGTTTCTTCCTTTCGTAAACTTAACCGGCTGTGTTAATTGCATCGGCCAAATCACGAATGGTCCAGTCATCTGCCGGTCTTTCGGTAAGGGTTACCTCAAACTCTTCTTCTATTGCACTTACAAGCTCTTGAATTTCAAACTCGTCATTGGCAAAAAGCTCAAGGGTGGTGTCCTCATCTACGTCGGACTCATCAAGTGCAAACACGTCACATATCAATGCTATCAATTTGTCAAGGATCACAAAGCATACCTCCTGTAATATTTCGTCCTTAAAAATTTTTCAGTCATCGGATAGTTGGGCTGTCAGTGCCGAAAGTCCTCTTTCGGCAAGAGTTTTATATCTCAGCTTTTTATCCCTGATTTTTTCATCAAGGGGAGGAAGCAACCCGAAAGCCGCCCCCATAGGCTGAAAGTTTTTAATATTTTCATCTGAAATATATCTTGCAAGCTGACCTGTAATGGTAAGCTCGTTTGGGACGAATTTTTCTTTGCCCTTAATTTTATTTGCCATGTTTATGCCTGCCAATATGCCTGAGGCGGCGGATTCCATATATCCTTCAACCCCTGTTATTTGGCCTGCAAAGAATAAATTTTCTCTTTTTCTGAAAGAAAAATCATCATTTAATAATTCAGGTGAATTTATAAAAGTATTTCTGTGCATTACACCGTAACGCACAAATTCCGCATTTTCAAGGGCGGGAATCAGTGAAAATACTCTTTTTTGCTCCGGAAATTTAAGATTTGTTTGAAAGCCTACCAAATTATACATGGTGCCTTCTTTATTTTCTTTGCGAAGCTGTAAATTTGCCCAAGGTCTGTGGCCGGTGGCGGGATCTACAAGGCCTGCCGGCTTCATGGGGCCGAACCTTATTGTATCGTGGCCTCTTGATGCCATAACCTCAATGGGCATACAGCCCTCATAAACATCTTTTCTTTTATCAAACTCATGC
>CAVJKK010000359.1:0-2287 GCA_963649855.1 Anaerovoracaceae bacterium | reverse complement strand
CTTCATTCTTCCGTTCGGAAGGTTTACGAGTCCATAGCTCAGGTGATAAAGCTTATCTGCGCACTCAAAACCCAGTTTTTTAAGGATGTAGAACAGAACCTTAAAGTGGAAAATCTGTTCGGAAGCAACAACGTAGATGAGCTGGTTGAACGGCCAGTCGTTGTGGCGGCTGATTGCCGTTCCAATATCCTGCGTGATGTAAACTGAAGTTCCGTCTTTGCGCAGAAGGACTTTTTCGTGATCTTCGCCGTCTTTTCCTTTGCCGACTGCTTCCGTTACGTCAACGCGGACTGAACCGTCCTCTGCCCTGAAGAAAATTCCTTTTTCAAGTCCTTTTGCGATTTCGTCCTTGCCCTTGAGATAGGTTTCGCTTTCAAAGTAGAATTTGTCAAAACTTACGCCCGTGCGCTTATATGTTTCGTTTACTCCGCTGAAAGTCCAGTCGTTCATCGTTTTCCACAGTCTGCGGATTTCTTCGTCGCCGGCTTCCCATTTTACGAGCATTTCTTCTGCCTGCTGCTGTGCTTCCGGATGCGCGGTTTCCGGCCTGTCTTTTTCACCTTTTAAATAGCGTTCAAATTCGACATAGCACTGACCTACAAAGTGATCGCCTTTGATTCCAAGCGACTGTGGTGTTTCGCCCTTTGCTTCATGGAAAAGTTTGTATGCGAGCATTGACTTGCAGATGTGGATTCCGCGGTTGTTGATGATGTTTACCTTGTAAATGTCTGCGCCTGCTTTTTTTAAGATTCTTGAAACGGATTCTCCGAGTGCGTCATTTCTCATGTGACCGAGGTGGAGAGGTTTGTTCGTGTTCGGTGAAGAAAATTCAATCATGATTTTTTCACCTTCGAGCGATTTCTTTCCGTTTTCACCGATTGAACCGAAATCTTCCTTCTGCTCTTCGATTTTAGACAGAATTGAACTTACAGCCTTTGCCTTGTCGAGTTTTAAGTTTACGTATGGACCTACGTTGAGGACTGTTCCCAGATTTTCTGCCTTGTCCTTAAGTTTTTCTGCAACTTCTGCGGCGATTGCAGGCGGTGCCATGCGGAAAGTTTTCGCAAAAACAAACATCGGTGAACCTAAATCACCCATTTTCGGGTCAGGTGAATCCTGAACGACAACTTTTTCCGCGGTTATGAGTTCTGCTTCCAGTGATTTTTCTTTAATGATTTCGTTTACAGCGTCTGCGATTAAAGATTTGAACTGTGATTTTGAATCAGACATAAAAAATGCTCCCGTAAAAACGTGCAGCGGGCTGGATAAAACGTCCGTGCGCTTTATGATAAAAACTATACTTGTAATTTGATTTCTGTTATAATAGCAGAATGTCGGTTGATTTACAATCAACGGCAAAATCTAAAAAAATAGTTTGCAGGTAGTTAAAAAATGGACGCAGTTGTAATTGAGCAATACATTGATGATTTAATGACAAAGTCAACCCCTGAATTCCCAATCTGGAACATAGAAAAGGCGCGTGCAGGAAAAAAATCCGGCTGGGATTACATCGACGGCTGTATGATTATGGCTCTCCTTGAATTCTATTCGACAAGCAAGGATCAGAAATACTTTGATTTCTGCGATTATTATGAAGATTTCAGAATCCATGATGACGGTTCAATTGACGGTTACGACATGAACACATGGAACTGCGACGAACTCAACGGCGGAAAAAATCTTTTCGTCCTCTACCGCGTAACTCAGAAAGAAAAATACAGAAAGGCTCTTGATAAACTTTACGAACAGGTAAAAGGTCAGCCGCGTACAAAGGAAGGCAATTTCTGGCACAAGAAAATCTATCCGAATCAGGTGTGGCTCGACGGGCTTTACATGGCTCAGCCTTTCTACATGGAATACGAAAAAACATTCAATGATTCAAAAAATATTGACGACATCTACAATCAGTTTTTCAACGTAAATAAAATCATGCGTGACCCTGTAACCGGGCTTTACTATCACGGCTACGACAGTTCAAAATCAATTTTCTGGGCTGACAAACAGACAGGCTTGAGCAGAAACTTCTGGCTGCGTTCACTCGGCTGGTTCAGCATGGCGCTTTTAGACACCCTGAACCTTGCGCCGGATCGTGGAAGCGACAACTGGAATAAGTTAAAGTCAATCTTCATCGATCTTTGTGAAAGCATGCTCAAATTCCAGGACGAAAGCGGAATGTGGTGGCAGGTTCCGAACTTTGCGGGCAGGGGCAAAAACTATCTTGAAACCTCAGGTTCTTCGATTTTTGCCTACTCGCTTTTAAAAGGGTACAGGACGGGTATTCTTGAAG
>CAVJKK010000358.1:0-2293 GCA_963649855.1 Anaerovoracaceae bacterium | reverse complement strand
ACTGCAAGAAAGAAAACCTCAAACTCAGCTTAAAGCGCAATTTTGAACTTGAAACTTTTCCGTCGCTGCCTGAGCGGCCGTGGACTCAAATCTGGGGCGGCATTCCTTTCTGCCTTGAACTTACGGCGGGTTTCTTAAACTGGTATCTGCATGAAAAGTTTACGGAAAATGAGTTTGCACTGAAGACCGTCATGCTTGAAGGCGACTTTGTCCGCAAGGAAAACAGGACTGAGTTCAACGAGGCGTTTAATAAAATCATTCAGATTTCGGTCGATTTTCAGTCTTTGAACAGGACGCTGAGTTCCGGCGGTGAATATGGAATCATTTTTCAGAAACTTCGGGATGAAAAACTTCATTCGCTTCAGGCTCATTCTAAAATCGAAACGATTGTGCGCAATGTTGAAGGGGACATGAGGTCGATGATTTCCGGTTTTTGCGATTCGTGCCGTTCGATTGAAAAATGTTTTACGGGAATTTTCAGGGAAAATACGGATACGCGTTATGATTCGCTGTCGAACTTTTCTCATCTCGGCGGTAAAAACAGCGAAGGTTTTATGGACAGTCTCTGCCAGGCGCGGCAGTCTCTGCTCAATTCTTATGAAATGGTCGTGGAACTCGAACAGATTGACCGTCAGAACCTCGTAAGATAGAAAATGAGCGGAATAAATTACATAAACGTTGCAGAATTCATCGAAAAAAACGCCAGCGCCGGAAAATTTTCGGAAGAAAAATATGTTCTCCTGCCTTTTTATAAAGACGGCGTGCCTTTGACCGGCAAGAGATGGGGAATGACGCTTCTCGCTGCTCCTTCCATGAGGTTCCGCTGGAACGAAAAGAATGAAGAGCGCACAGAACTCTTAAAATCAATCATTGCAGAAAACTGTAAATCGGTCTGTTCCGGTGCGTGCGCTTCGGATTTTCAGAAATGCGACTGCAAGCACAAAATTGCGGGAATTGAACTGATTCACTCTAAAACCGTATTCAGCATAAAAAGCGAAGAAGACTGTCTGAACAGAAAAGGGGACGGCATTGTAACTGACAATCCTCTGCTTGTTCCCGTGGTAACGGTTGCCGACTGCGTGCCTCTCTTTTTGTATGACAGTCATAAAGGTGTTTCTGGGGCAGTTCATTCAGGCTGGAAAGGAACGGGAATAATCAGAAACGCAATACAGACGGCGGTTGAAGAATACGGCTCAAAACCGGAAGACATCTGCGTTGCAATCGGTCCTCACATCTGCAGCAGGTGTTACTGCGTGGACGAAGAGCGCAGAAATTATTTTCTTGAAAACTTCGGGGAGTGTGTCAGAAAAAGCGAAAAGCGTGAAGGCGAACTTCAGAAAACTAAAGAGGGCAGGCTTTTGAATTATGAGCTGAGCCTCACGGATGCCAACCTTTACGCAATAAAACAGGCTGGAATTCCGGAAGAAAACATAACCGTTGCAACTGACTGCACCTGCTGTACGACTTTCAGCAGCGGAAAAAACGTTTACGGAAGTTTCAGACGTCAGGCTGCCTTTCTGCCGGACAGCGTTGACGACGAAACAAGAAAAAAAAGCATGACGGTGCAGGCGGCATTCGTTCTGTAAACCGGCTGTCGCCTTACATCCTTTCGAGGTATGGTACTAATACAAGATTCATGGCTTCTTTCAGTACCTGGAGGGTTGCTTTTGCCAGGGTGAGTCTTGCAGTCTTTAAGTTTTTGTCTTCTGCGGAAAGAATCGGGCAGTTCTGATAGAACTTTGCGAACAGTTTTGAAATGTCGTAAAGATATGCCGTCATAACCGACGGATCTTTGTTTGCTGCTGCCTTTGCAATCACTTCCGGATATTCGCCTAAGCGTTTCGTTAAATCCCATTCTTCTGCTGCCGTAAGGTATTCTGCGGCTTTGCCTGCGTTAAGCGGTGAAGTTCCTTCTTCTTCTGCCTTCCTTAAAATTGAAGCGATGCGTGCGCCCATGTACTGTAAGTACGGACCCGTGTTGCCGTTAAAGCTCAGGCTTTCTTCCGGATTAAAAATCATGTCTTTTACAGGTCCGACCTGCAGAAGATAGTAGTGGAGGGCTGCAAGTGCAACTTTTTCTGCTACTTCATCAGCGTTACCAACGTCTTCTTCGCGTCCGCGTTCTTTGATTGCCTTGAGGGCGTCTGCGTGAAGGGAGTCGATTAAATCGTCTGCGTCTACGACTGTTCCTTCGCGGCTTTTCATTCTTCCGTTCGGAAGGTTTACAAGTCCGTAGCTCAGGTGATAAAGCTTATCTGCCCACTCAAAACCAAGTTTTTTAAGGATGTAGAAC
>CAVJKK010000357.1:0-2298 GCA_963649855.1 Anaerovoracaceae bacterium | reverse complement strand
TGAATCTGAACCAAACCACTTTTCGCGAACCGCCTCTGCCGTCTTGACGTTGCCTACGGAAGATTTTTCGTCATCAACCAAAGGAGCAACCGTGTCAACGTAAATAGTCCTTGAAGCACTCGAAGAATGTTTTGATGATGAATAAGAAGTTACCGCCAGCGCGTAAGTGTAGAGTTCGCCTCTGGCAAGTCCGTCCGTAATTCCAAGTGAAGAAGCGATTTTTCCCGTGTTGAATTCAAAAGTTCCAGCCTCGTGTTCAACGACAGCCGTTGCCTTGCCCTCTTTGTCCGTTTTGTAGACAGTTGAAGGCCAGTAGATAAATGCGTCTTTGCCGGTAAAGTCCGCCGTCGTGTAGTTGCCGTCTTCGTCCGTGCCGGTAATTCTTTCAGCGGTGAAGGTTTTGTCTTCGTTCTTTGTTATTAAGATGCTTTCCGAAGTTTTTGCGCTTGCCGTGGCAGTTGAATAGGTGAATACGGCTTCAATCCGCTCAACATAGAGCGAGTCGGCAGAATTGATTTTTGCATTTCCGGTAAATGTAATGCCCGCTTCGTTCGTGTAAGTTCCGTTGTTTGCCGGATCAGAAATATTTGTGACCGGTGCAGAGCCGGTTACAGTTCCCTTAAAGACGTACGTTGTCTTCTGTTCAAATTCCTTGCCGTCCATGTCGCAGCCGGTAATGCCGAAAATGTAGTATGCGTCGCTTTCAATGTCGATGTTTTCAGGCAGTTTTAAGGAGATGTTTTCGCTTAAGGTTGAAGAACTGTCTTCTTTTTCCTGGCAATAGTCGTAAACGAGCGTCCAGTCATCAAAGTCCGCCGTAGTAACTTTTGATTTACCCTTCTCAAAAGCCGCCGTATATTCGGTTGAATTCGCTTCAACCGTGCTTTCCTTAGCAGTTACAGCCGTCTGCAGAGCAGCAAGCATGTCCAGAACTGAATCTTTTTTGAGTTCAGAAAGTCCGTTAAATTTGTGCAGCCAGATTTTAACGCTCGGCATCTGCTTTTTTGTGCCAGTCGTCAGCGTTTTTTCATAACCGTACGGTCTGATGCCCGTGTTGTTGATGCTTGCGGTGATTGTTACGGTCAAATCCGCCCCTTTCATCACCTGTGCCAGTTCATCTTCATTAAGATTGTCTAAATCAACTTCGTAAGAACCGTTTACGACATATTTCGGACTTGCTTCAGGATTCAAAGAAAAACTCAAATATTGTGCAGAATCCGCTGTGTCCGTTTTATATTCTGAAGCGGAAAGTTCAGTTTTGATTGTTTCAGCATCTTCCAGCGTTGAAGTTCCGTTCAAGATTGTCATCAGGTCGCTTGCAGTAAGTCCGTAGCCGCCGTCCGCGCTGCTTAAGAATTTGTCGTAGATTCTGTCATTGAGGTAAACTTCCGTAGTCTTATTGCCGGTAAGTTCCGTGCCGTTTGCACCGGTCGGGTCGTTGTATTCGTAGGCTTTGTCGTAAAGGGTTACCGTTGCATAAAAATCGCGCTCGTCGTCAGACGCGTCAGAACCGTTGTAAATCTTGTAATAGTCGTCAGTTCCGCCCTTTGCAGAGTTTCCGAACAGGATTGAAGTCGTGCCCGCAGTCGAAATGTTGTCTTTTTCAAAAGTGCCGATGAGAGTGCCGTCAGTTTTATAAACGCTCACTTCCGCCTTAGAAATTTCGTGTTCTTCTCCAATCTTTCCTTCAAGATAAAAAGTTGCACCGTAGGCAGTCGGATCTTTTCCGTCCGTCTTTACAACGCCCGGGCTTGAAATTACGAAAACAGGCGGCGTGTTGTCCACAGAAAGCGTACGACTCTTGTCTTCCGTCGTGTTTCCTTCCGCATCCTTTACCGTTACGGTAAAAGTGTATTTTCCGTCGGTAAGTTCTGTCGTATCAACGGAACACTGCCACGTTCCGTTCGTCATACTGGAAGAAAGCAGGGTCGCCGGCAGATTTTTGTAAGTCGTTTTCTGCGCAGAATCCTGCACAGCCACGCTCACGCTTTGAATTCCCTTATCATCTTCATACGTTCCGTATAAAACCAGTTCACCGTGAACGTTTGCAGCCGCCGGCGGATAGGTAACTTCAATTCCAGGCGCTTTCGTGTCAACCGATTCTCCAAGACCAACCGAACACGACAGAATAATTCCAGTTCCGGCAATAAAAGCCGCCACAGACGCAATGAAAGACGATTTTTTCATAACTTCCCTCTTAACACAACTTTTTTGAATAACATTTTTATAACGATTTATTATAAACCTTTGTTTTAGAAATGCAATAAAAGGGAGTCTAACACTTTTCCTTTACAAGAG
>CAVJKK010000356.1:0-2300 GCA_963649855.1 Anaerovoracaceae bacterium | reverse complement strand
CACAGCAGATTTTTCTTCTGTTTTATGAAATTCATTTTCTCCTGCATTTTTCCACCCTTAAACCTTGTCCGTTTTCTTTTCGCCAAAAAGTCCGGTCGGCATGAACATCAGAACGACAATCAGAAGAACAAAGGTGAAAGCATCGCTAAACGTTGTCCAGCCCACCCCTTTAATGATGTTTTCGCAGATACCAATGATGAACGCCCCGATTACCGCACCCGGAACAGAACCGATTCCGCCGAAAACCGCCGCAACAAACGCCTTGAGTCCCGGCATACCGCCAACCGTCGGAGTAACTCCCGGATAGTTGGAAAAGAACAGAATCGAGCCGACAGCCGCAAGAAACGAACCGATTACAAAAGTCATGCTGATAACGTTGTCAATTTTTATTCCCATCAGCTGGGCAGTTTCAAAATCCCGGGAAACGGCACGCATCGCCATCCCGATCTTCGTTTTTTTAATCAGAAGGACGAGAGCCACAACCAGCAGAATCGTCAGAACCGGCGTAATCACAGTAACGCGCTTCGTAATCGCCCCTGCAATCGTAATTGAATCAGAAATCCACGGAATCGGAGGATATTTCTTCAAAAGGCCGCCCGTAATGTAGAGCGCAATGTTCTGCAGAAGATACGACATGCCGATTGCAGAAATCATGATCGACATTCTCGGCGCAGTACGCAGAGGTCTGTAGGCAACGCGTTCAATCGAAAATCCGATGAGCGAAGTCAGCACGACGGTAAAAAGCACAGCCACCCACAGCGGCATAATCGTGTAGGAATAAACCATGATCAGTCCCGCCGCCATAAAAACATCGCCATGGGCAAAGTTAATCAGGCGCAGGATTCCATAAACCATCGTGTAGCCGATTGCAATCAGCGCATATTGACCGCCGGTCGAAACCCCCGCCAGCAGATACGGCAAATTAGTCTGTAAAAAATCCATTTATTTTTCCAAAATACTAAAAATTAGACGCACGCGAAAACCGCATAAAAAAGCATCAGTAAAAACCCGCATTTTAAGTCAGATTTTTGCTGATATTTTTTTTGATCTGGAGCACAATCTGCAGTCCCACCGTTCTTCCGCCGTTCGGTAGCCCTCAGTCCTTCGGACCGCCTCCGGCGCGGCTCCAGCACGGGCTGGCATCTGCATAAAAACGCATGTCTGCCAGCCTCTCAGAACTATCTTACGTTCTGCTGAGAAACGAAGTCCCACTTACCGGTTTCAACGTTTACTTTCTTGATGTAAGCAACGTCGCGGACAGCGTCTCCAATCGAATCAAATGCAATGCTTCCAGAAACTCCCTTGTACGTCGTAGAAGGAAGAGCCTTTTTAACGTCTTCAGGTTTTACGGAACCAGCATTCTTAAGTGCTTCGAGTGCAGTGTAGTAAGCATCAAATCCCATTGCAGAAACGGCAGCAATTTCATCGTCCCCGCCGTTGTTTGTCTTTGCAGTAGCATTTGTGTTGATGTAGTTTCTGAATCCAGTTACAAAGTCAACAACCTGAGGGTCAGAAGAACCTTCAACGAAGAACGTCGTTACATAAACACCGATGTTTGTTCCCTTTGCAGCAGCGAGGATAACGTTGGAATCCCAGGTATCAGAAGCAAGGAGCGGAATTGTAAGTCCCTGAGTGTTAGCCTGTTCAATGATGAGGGCAGCCGCTTCAATCGAAGTCGGAGCAAAGATTACGTCTGCACCGCAGTTCTTTGCATTTGCAACATAAGCTGCAAAGTCGCTCGTTCCGTCAGGGAAGGTTTCGTAAACAACTTCAATTCCAAGTTTTTTTGCAGCTTCAATGAAGTAGTTGCACAGACCTACAGAATAGTCATCGCCGAGTTTGGCAAGTGCATAAGCCTTTTTTGCGTGGAAAGTATCTTTTGCAAGATAAGCATGAACTGAACCCTGGAACGGGTCAAGGAAGCAGATTCTGAAATAATGATCGTTGCCCGCAGTAACCTGAGGATTTGTACAGGTTACGCCGATTGCAGGAACGCCGGCAGATGCAAACGTATCAGAAGCAGCAATTGAAACACCGGAACCATAAGAACCGAGAACAACAGAAACACCCTTTGAAACAAGTTCCGAAGCAGCAGAAACAGCCTTGTCATTTGAAGATTCGTTATCAACGATTTCAAGCTGAACCTTGTATTCAGTTCCGCCGATGTTTACGGTCGGAGTGATTGAGTTTGCATACTGAATGCCAAGAGTTTCCTGTTTACCGCCGGCACCGTTATCACCAGAAGCCGGTTCAAAAACACCAATTTTTACAGTCGGAGTTTTATCTCCGCAGCTCATCAG
>CAVJKK010000355.1:0-2300 GCA_963649855.1 Anaerovoracaceae bacterium | reverse complement strand
ATGCTTCATTTGCTGTTTCCACAATGATTTCACTGACTTTGTAACTTAAATTTCCGGAAGTTGTTCCATCCTGGGCGGAAAAGGAAAAGATAATGTACATCATGACCAGTGCAGGAACAAAGGAAAACGGTTTTAACAGCGACCTTAAAAAAGCTTTTATCATATAGAAATCTCCTTTAATTCAAAAACAAATTTGCCCTATCATAGCACCAATGGGGAAAACTGTCCAGCAAATCCGGTCGAATCAAAAAACTTTCGCAGAAAATCAAGGAAAACTGCTTGACAAGCAAAAATCAATTTAATATAATAATCAAGCATCCTGACTTTTGCAGGTGATGTAGATTAAAAATGGCCGCAATCCAAGTGTTTATGCTGGATTGCGGCTTTTTTGATTTGTCATTTTTTCATGGTGTTTTTTCTACTTTTTTGTCTTCGCCAAAATTTTTTTCATTTCTCCTAAAGTTCGAATACGTTTTCCGAAGTCGATATCCATATTTAATCCGATATCTTTTAGTACTTCATCATAATAATCAAATAGATAGTAGTTTTGCTGAATCAGACTGCATTCTGCTTTTGACAGAGAATCAAGGATTCTTCCGACGCTGTATTTATGTTCCAGTTTATTTTCCAGTATTCTTGCTATTGTAAGTGCAACAAAACAAGTTAGAAAGTGAGCTTCGATATGTTCTTTTGTCCAGACATATACGGGTCTGGCTTCCAGTTCACTTTTGGTCACTTTAAAGGATTCTTCGATCCTCCATAGTCCACGGTACATATCAATGATCTCATCATCTGATGCATTCATCTCACTGGTTAAAAGCAGATAGTAACCGTCCAAAGCCTCTTCTTCCCGGATCTTTTCTTCATCAATGTCCAGGATGGAAGAGGAAGTGAGAATCTCTCCGGTTTCTTTGTCATAGTCCACTTTTTTCACATACTTGGCAGCGCCATAAGAAGTTGCTCTTGTGTAATTTCCTGGATTTTTTGCCAGATCTCTGGCTTTTGCCAAAGCAGTTTCCCGTTCTGCCTTCGCACGTTTGGCATATTTTTCACTCCAGAAGACAACCTGTTTTTCATCCACCTGCTTTTTCATCTTTTTCCCAGTAACAGAAGTAACCTGAATGGTTCTTGGACATTTTCGGGATTTTCGTTTATATTCCGTGCCAAGCCATTCATACCCATCCTCTTCGAGGACATAGTTTTTAATGTTTTTTTCAGCTCCTCGGATGGACATACTGAAAACATAACCATCATGAGTGGGGGTATTGATTGTATACCAGATGTTATCACCAGTTGTCATTCCTTTATCGGCAACAGAGATTACTCTGCCAAGGTCAAACTGTTTTTTTATACGTCCGAAGTTTGGCCGGTAGGTCAGGCAGTCATTGGTATTTCCGGGAAATAATTCATAAGTAATGGGAATTCCTTTGTTATCCATGAACAACCCCATTTGTATGATCGGATTTGGTCTGTGCTCTTTGCAGATTCCTTTACGAAGAAAATCGTTTTGCTCATCTGTTTCGAAGTAGTAGTTGGTAACATCATAATAAATCAGACTGGTATCTCTGCCATAGTTCTTTTTGATTCGGTCATTCATCCATATCTGCAGTTTTTCCCTATGCTTGTCCAGAAAAGAAAGACAGCGATAAACATCATCCAGTGAATAATCTGTGTTTTCAAAGAAACGTTCTCGGCTATCATAAGAAGACTTCTTTGATGCAGGGAAAAGGAGTCTGGAATAGACGAGCATCTTCATAATGGTATTGGCATCATACTGTTCTTTTGAGTGACGCTGCCGATTGGTCAGAAAAGTATGGATGCCGAGTTCGTGATAGATCTGACTCAATGCAGCATAGCCAAAGTTTTTCCTCAGATCGTCACCAATGCAGAGCCTGTCTGAATCGTAGAAGGTAAAGTTGATGGGAGCCTGTTTTTTCTGCTTTTCCTCATTAAGTTCTTCTACACGTTTTGTAAAATAAGCAATCGGATCATCATACTGCAGCTCCAGTTCATCGAGCCAGCCAATAGACTCTACTGTTTTCTGCCGGGAACATTTTTTTACTTTATCATAATAGTTATCAACGATGGAGAGACGAATTCGTCCATGAGTGTTCGGTGTTTTTTTAAGATACATAGCAGGTACTCCATTTCGTATAGTTACTATTTATTATATCATAAAACGTTACAAAACGCTAGTAAAATATGATAAAATTTAAAAATAAAAAAAGCTTGTGAGCCGCTAAATAAAAGGCTTTCAAGCTATAAGCGAACCTATGTTACTGCAAAACTGTGGCGTATGT
>CAVJKK010000354.1:0-2302 GCA_963649855.1 Anaerovoracaceae bacterium | reverse complement strand
GTAGAACAGAAAAAAGAAATCCTTGATGCAATGATTGATGAAAAACTCGTTGTTCAGGCTGCTGCAAAAGCCGGCATGGTTCTTACCGATACTCAGGTTAATCAGTATTTTCTGCAGAATATCAGCCAGCAGATTGGAAAAGACGTTACTGAAGCAGAATTTGAAGAAATCGTAAAACAGAACACGGGAAAATCCCTCGATGAGTACATGAAAAATTCAACGGGAATGGGACTTGATGAATACAAGGCTTATCTGAAAAATCAGCTCATTGCCCAGCAGTATGTTTTACAGCAGAAACAGGCAGACATTCAGAAAGCTGCTCCGACAGACGAAGAAATCCGCGCTTTCTATGAACTGAACAAGGCTAGTTTTGTTCAGGCAGACATGCTCAAACTTTTCCTCGTAATTTTCCCGATTGGCGATGACGATTCCGTTGCCAAAGAAAAAGCAGAAAAAATGCTTCAGGAATTTAAAGACAAGAAAATCACTTCTGACAAAATCAAGAATGACGCTGCAAATTCAAAAGACTATCAGGGTGGCGACCTCTTTATCAGCAAGACGAGCCAGCACGCGCAGCAGCTTGGACTTTCTTACAATGAACTTCTTGAACTTTTCAGCAAGGATACGGGATATATTTCTTCCCTTACACAGACAAAAACTGACTTTCAGTTCTATTCTATCCGCGGAAAATACCCGGCAAAGATGCTTGAACTGAGTGATCTCGTACAGCCGGAAACTACAAGCACTGTTTATGATTACATCAAGGCTGTTCTTACGCAGCAGAAACGGAGTCAGGCAATGATTGCTGCCGTTCAGGACGTAACAAAGAACCTTAACACTCCGGAAAATGTCGTATTAAAGAAAGAAGGCGCAGCACTCGACAAACTGCTGAACTGGAAATAAGGGCAGGAGAAAAAAGTGTCTAGAAAAGCTGGAAGAATACTTGCATTTCAGGGATTGTATTCGTGGGATGCGGGCGGAATGTCAAAAGATGAAGTCTTGACGTTATCGTGGCCAAAAGATGACAGGGAAGAATCTGAAGACGAAACTTCCGAATCACAGAAGCAGAGTTCTGAGCCTGACATGGAAACTGCAACTTTTGCGAGAATCCTGATTGCAGGCACAATTGATAACCACGAACAGATTGACGAACTTATAAAAGAAAACCTCAAAGGCTGGGATTTTGACCGCGTAAATAAAGTTACGCTTGCAGTCCTGCGTCTGAGCGTTTACTGTCTGCTTTTCCAGAAGGAAGTAGAACCGCCCGTTGTAATCAACGAAGCGATTGAAATCGTAAAAAAATACGGGCAGGATGAAGCCTTTAAGTTCGTAAACGGCGTTCTGGATAAAATCAATAAAAAAATCCAGTCGGCTTAACTGCGGTCTCTGGTTTTGCCTATGAAAAAAAACGGAAAAAGGTTTTTCAGAAAATTTATTCCGGCGGTAATCTGTTTATCTGCCGGAATTTTTCTTTTTTCCTGTTCAAATCAAACGGCAGATTCTTCTTTTTTGTCTGCGCTGGATTCCGTTGATTCCCTCATCAGATTCGGGCAGACGGAAGATGCCGTAAAACTCCTTAAAAAAACTTCAAAATCTGCGTACAGTGCCTATGCAAGGCTCGGAATTTACAAAAGGTATGAGCAGTTGGGCGAAAAAGCACTCGCAGAAAAAACTCTCGAAAAAGCATTGAAGAAGATTCCCGACAGTAAAGAAATCCGGGCAGTGTATGCGCATTTTCTGCAGAAAAACGGCAGACTTGAGCAGGCACTTTCTGTGAGTTCAACTCTGCGCGGAACTCAGTATGCTTCTGTTTATGCACTCTGCCTCTTAAAGACAAAATCGAAGGATGATTTTTTTTCATCTGAACTTTCTGAAATTTACCGCGACTGCTATGAGGCAACGAAAAACGAAAAATGGCTTTTGGATGCTGCCCTTCCTTTTCTGGCGCGCGGTGAATATGCAACGGCGGCGGCTTTTCAGGACAAAATTGACTGTGCGGAAAAACTTTTCTGGGCAAAAGTTCAGTTTGATGCGGGAAATTACGACCTCTGCGTTCAGAATCTTGAAAATATAGAAAAAAAATCCCTGAGTCAGAATGCGGTCATGCTTGCAAGCGATGCTTACTGGCTTTTGGGCGATTATGACTCTGCGGAAAAAGCGCGCGAAAAACTGATTGCGCAGTCTGAGCTTGAATACACGTCGGAAATCCCGGAATTGACTTTTGTGAACAGCGCAATCTGGTCGTACAATGCAAAACAGTATGTGCGCGCCTATGATCTGTTGATGAAGGTCATCTTTAAGA
>CAVJKK010000353.1:0-2310 GCA_963649855.1 Anaerovoracaceae bacterium | reverse complement strand
AATTCTACGAGTTTCGCTTGCCAAAACTCGTGTTGGGGCTGTCTTGTAAGTTTTAAAAACTTTACACAAGGCAGCCTTTTTTATGTAATTTTTCAATTCTTGATTTTTTTTATCAGGATTTTTTTCTTTTACGACTTCATCATTCTTGCAATCTGCTTGAAATCATATCCAAGCATCAATAATCCCCATTCAATTCCGACTTTTTCCTTTCCTCGAAGATGAAATCTACGGAAATGAAGGTTTGCCTTTGTCTGTCCGAAGACGGTCTCACATTCAGTAGAACGCTCCTTCATCAGTTTTCTGTATTCATCTTTCGAGAGAAGTTCCTTTACCTTTGTTTTCTGAGAAATCCAGTTTTCATTTCTCTGAACCATCCGTCCGTATTCTGATTTCGTACACAGTTCCCTGAACGGACAGCATTCACAGTTGTCGCACTGATACACATCGACAGTCTGCTCATACCCTGAGTCATTTCTGCGTTTTCTTGTCATCTTGTAAGGAACTGGATTTCCGCACGGACAGGTGTATTCTTTCTGTTCTGCATCATAATTCCAGTTTTCAGGATTAAATGTTTTCTTTTTGAAACTGCGTTTAGTTTCCTTTTCGTAGGTTGAATATTTTACGGCTCCAGTTATTCCTTTTTCTTCAAGATAATCATAGTTTTCTTCACTTCCATAACCGGCATCTGCAATCACTGTTTTAAATTTGCATCCGAGCCGGTTCTGTACATTTTCAAGATGAGGTTTTAATGTTTTTGTATCTGTAGGATTCGGAAAGACATCATAACCGATTACAAAATTGTTTTCTGTTCCAACTTGAATGTTGTAGCCGGGTTTGAGCTGTCCGTTGAGCATTGCATCTTCTTTCATCCGCATGAAAGTTGCGTCTTCGTCAGTTTTTGAATAGCTGTTCCTGCCGTTGAAAGTTTCATTTGCTTTTTCGTATTTCTCTTTTCTCGGAAGATAGTCTTTTTCAATCAGACGCTTTGCTTTCTTCAGTTTTTTTTTTACGTCTTTTGATTCTTCGTCATCAAGATTATTTATTTCGGCAAGTTTTTCATTGATTCTTGCAGCAGTTTCCTTTATCTCTTCGCTTGTTACGGTGATGTCTTCTCCAAGTTCAGCCAGATCTTTGTCTCCGTAGACTTCATTCTCTTTTCTGGTGATTTCATCCACATCTTTGATGAATACGCGCAGTTTCTCATCCAGTTTTCTTTCGTTTTTCTCTACTGCACGTTTCCAGACGAATGTATATTTGTTCGCTGCACTTTCTATTTTTGTTCCGTCTACAAAATATTTTTCCAGGCTTACGTATCCTTTTTTATTCAGAAGTTTTACTGTAGAGATGAATATTTCCTCAATCGAATCTTTCAGTTTTTCGCTGCGGAATGTGTTGATTGTCCTGAAATCTGGTCTCTGGAATCCCGTTAGCCACATCACGTTCACGTTTTCACGGCACTGCTTTGCTATCATTCTTGATGAATAGGTTCCTGTCATGTAGCAGTAGATTAATACTTTCAGAAGCATGACCGGATTATAACGGCTCGCTCCGCCACCTTTCGTGTTTTTTGAAAACACTTCTTCGATTCTCAGTTCATCTACTGTTCTGCTGACTATCCTTACAAAATGATTCTGCGGTACAAGCTCATCCAGACTCGGTGGCAGCAACCACTGCTCGTTCTGGTTGTATGGCTTGTATGTGATTTTATTGCTTACGCCTCTGCTCATTATTAAATTTTATCACAGAGAAATTTACTTGTCTTTAAAAAAAGTAAGGGACTGTCCGTTCTTTTTGGACAGCCCCGCGGTCTTTTTGTTAAGAAGAAATCTATTTCTTAACAAAGCAATTCTACGAGTTTCGCTTGCCGAAACTCGTGTTGCCCACGAATGTGGGCATACGTAACCGTAAGGTTGCGGCAAATTCGCTCCAAGTAAGTAAAAATTGCAAAAACTCGAATTTTAACCTAAGAAAAGAATTTGTCATTTTGGGTCTGTCTAAAAAGAACATCTAGTAAGAATTGCAATTTTTAGAGATTTGCAAAAAAAAAACTCCGGTAAAAAATCATTTTCAACAATTTCTTACCAGAGTCTACATATATAAACAGACCCCAGCTTTGCTCGAAAGGTCTGGAAACATAAAAAAAGCTTCTGGCAAAACCAGAAGCTTTTTTTATGGAAAGGAGTCTATCGGAATCGAACCGATGCATAAAGGTTTTGCAGACCTGCCCCTTACCACTTGGGTAAGACTCCTTAAGTGCGCATATATTATCAACTAAAAAAAAATGTGTCAAGTTTGTAATGGCATTTTTAC
>CAVJKK010000352.1:0-2323 GCA_963649855.1 Anaerovoracaceae bacterium | reverse complement strand
GCATACGACGAAGACTTTGCACTCGGCCACCAGAGCAGGATAATGACGAACTTCACCGGTGCTTTCAGCGACATAATAACCCTCGCACATGAAGTCGGACACGCCTACCATTTTTCGTGCATGAAAGGAAAAAGCGTCTGTTTCTTCAGTTACCCCATGACGCTAGCCGAGACCGCTTCAACCTTTGCAGAGACGATTGTAAAGCAGGACATGCTCAAAAAGGCCTCAGAAGAAGAAAAACTTCAGCTCTTAGACTTAGACCTGCAGGACGTAAGTCAGGTACTTGTAGACATACTCTGCCGCTACTATTTTGAAAAGTCAGTATTTGAAGAGCGCACAAAAGGAGAACTCAACGCAAAGGACTTCTGTTCCCTCATGCAAAAAGCGCAGGAAAAATCCTACGGCAAGGGACTAAACAGCGAACGCCACGAATACATGTGGGCAGTAAAAAGTCACTATTACTCGACATCCCTCGACTTCTACAACTTTCCGTACGCTTTCGGGCAGATTTTCGCGGCAGCCCTCTACCGGCGCTATCTTGCAGAAGGGGCGGAATTTGCCCAGACCTACAGAAAAATCCTCAGCAGTACGGGCAGCATGAGCTGTGAAGACCTGTGCGCACTCGCCGGCTTTGACATTACGAGCGTAGACTTCTGGAAAGAAGGAATCGAATTCTACACCTCAAGGATTGAAGAATTCAGCGAACTGTGCAGGGGAAAATCAACGGGAATCACCGTAAAAGACGTACTTGAAAAGCAGAAAAAACAGGAAAAAGCAAAGGCAAAGCCAGAAAAACCGGCACAGCCCCAGCCGCAAAAGAAAACAGGACTTCTGCAAAGGGCAGAAAGCATGAACGGCAACAAATAAAAAGACAAAAGCGATTTACAGACAAACTTCAAACAGCCTCTCGCCGGGAACCATGCCCACGAGCCGCATGATTGAGGCAAGCTCAAGATGCGTTCGTGGTCAGAACCCCGGCTACGGCTGTTTGACAATTACTTTGTTTTTTCCTTTTATCTCTTTATTGTGTTGTGCTGCTCTTCAAGATATTCCATCACGTGGTCTATCATTGCCTGTTTCGGGTCAGGGCAGTCTGCCGGCAGGGTTGCAAGATATTCCTTTCTGTACGGCTTACATTCGATTACAGGGCTTGCCTTGTAGACGCACACATCCGGTGAACATTCGTCAGCAAGCATATCATTCATGTTGTCAGGGTTAAACTTTAAGATCATTCCGTCGATGGAAACCAGCAGCATCACGTCAAACATCCTCAGATAACTGTCAATTTCCTTCAAGCCGCGCTTAGTCTCCGGCTTGCCCGGGCGGTAACGTGTTCCCGCAGGGAAAACGAGAATCGCCTCACCGTTGCGCTTGCATTTGTCCATAGCGTGCATAGCAGCAAGGTTGATTGAGCGGGCTTTTTTCGTTTCTGCCTCGATTTCTTCCTGACTTGCAGCAGACTTTGACGCAGAATCAAGCGAACGCGTCGGATAGATTACTACGCGTGTAAAACTTTCCGCAAAGGCGCGAACCATAGGATCGGCTTCATTGAGCTTCATTCCGGCAATAGCAACGATATTTCCGCCAAGCTTGCGGCAGTCTTCATCCTCAGAATTTTCAAGAAGCCAGATTAAACCCGGCAAATCCGTATTGGAATAATGTTCCATTAAGATAAGACCACTCCTGCCATCGCGCAGAGCCCTGGCAAAAGCCTTAAAGTTTTCAATGCCTTCAAGACGGCTTCCTTCAGCCATATTTTCAGCAATCAGCATATCCATCATCTTTTTTGTAGCCGGATTTGCTTTCTGATAAACATTAGTTGCGTCAATCTTTGCGGCAGCATGCGACAGATGCTGTTCTTTAATCTGCTTAAACCATTCTCCGTAGCGTTCACGAATAGAAGCCATATTTCCTCACAAAATAACAGGCTGCGGTCGGCACCATTGCCCTTACTCCAGCCACAAAAGGCTGTCTTTTAATATTAGTTTCAAAGTGCCAAATATTCAAGGCGTGGAAAAAGCACTAAAAAATACGGGCGTTCCGGCTGCGCCGTCGGGCTATCCGGGGTTACGCGCCTCACGCGCTCCATTGCTGCGCAACGCGCTCCGCGCGCCCCTGCTATCCCTAACGCAGGAAGAATTTAAGACTTCAAGCGTCTTTTTTCCATTCTTCTATTATGCGTTCTGAATTATCATACCATAAATCAAAGGTTTCACTTCTCTTTGAAAGTTCGTGTATTCTTACCAAAAGTTTTATAAAACCATCAATTTGTATTTCTTTTTCATAAATAAATTTCAACAATTCTGTATACATTTTTATCGTA
>CAVJKK010000351.1:0-2324 GCA_963649855.1 Anaerovoracaceae bacterium | reverse complement strand
GTAATTGTCAATGTAATAATCTCTGTCAGGTGCTCCGGTCTTGATAGCGTCGTGAACGTTTACGCTCTCAATACCTGAGATGTGGAGTCCGCTTGCCTCAACCTCATCCTTGAGTGCACGGATTCTCTCTCTTGACCAAACCTCGCCCGGCGCGGTGTCGTAAAGAGTTGTGATAACTCCTGTTACGCCCGGAATCTGGCGAATTTGCTTAAGTGTGACTGTATCGAACTTAGAGCCATACCATCTGAGTGTCATTTCCATAAGTTTTTACCAATCCTTTCGTTAAATCCACGTTTCTAAATTTTTTATATTTGCAATCGAAAATTATCATATTTGTTTCTTACAAACTAACTTTAGCTTTATTTTCATCAAAAAACTATTGTTAAAATTGTTGTCAACATTGCAAAAGTTGCGGTCAAATGTTAAAATGATAACAAACGAGTGACTATTTTTGTATGACTTGTATGATTTTTATATTTATAAAACAAATAATTTTTTTGAAAATTTATAACGATTTTAGGAGTGGATTAGATGAAACAAAAGCTAAATACCGCATGGAATACCCGACAGTACATGCTTTACCGTGACTTTGAAATTTATTACTACAACGACAGAAAGATAACTCGAGTAGATGCCCACATTCACGATTACTACGAGATTTACTTTTTCGTGGAAGGTGATGTTTCAATCGAGTTTGGTGAAGGCGAAAAAGCAAAACAAGTTAAGTTAAAACACGGAGATATTGTAATTGTACCGCCGGGGCTTTCTCATCATGCGATAATTCACAGTCACGATGTCCCGTACCGAAGATTTGTCCTTTGGATTACGGTGGATTACCTAAGCGGACTGATGCAAACTTCTCCCGATTACGGATACCTAATGCAACTTGTATCAACGAGAAACGAGTATATTTTTCACAACGACAAAATAGCGTTCAATGCAATTCAGACTAAGGTTTTCCATTTGCTTGAGGAGATTTACTCCAACAGGTTCGCAAGAGAAGCGAAGATTTCACTTTGCCTTAACGATTTGATTTTGCACCTTAACCGTGTGGTTTACGAGAAACACCACGAGAGAAGTGACCGAGAAGAACAAAAACTTTCCGAAACGCTTATAGATTACATTGACCGTCACCTTGAGGACGATCTTTCGCTTGATAATCTTGCAAGCCAGTTCTATGTCAGCAAGTATCATATCGCACACATTTTCAAGGACAACATCGGAATGCCGATTCATCAGTACGTTCTCAAAAAACGACTGGAAGCCTGCAAAGATACCATTCGCAACGGAGCAAAAATCAGCGAAGCTTACCTAATGTTTGGTTTCAAGGACTACTCGGGATTTTACAAGGCGTTTCGCAAGGAATACGGAATTTCACCGAAAGAATGGCAGGACACCATTGAAAAATTAGGAGTTAGGAATTAGGAGTTAGGAATTAGGAGTTAGGAGTTATTCTCATACAGTTTCGTTTTGCATTGAATTTTGCCTTATTTGAAAAACAAATATGTTGTTCTATCCGTAGGGGTAACTTTCGGTTGCCCGCTTGAAAGGGACTGTTTAATTAAAAAAGCCACCGTAAGTTGCTTGCCTTACGGTGACTTTTCGATTTTAAATTTGTTGACACTGACCACTGACCACTAATGCGTAGCATTAAATCACTGATTACTTATCAAGTAATTTTTTGTATTCTCTTGGGGAAATTCCTACGTACTTTTTGAACAGCTTGGAGAAATAGCCAAAGTCGGATATTCCTACTGCCATGGATACGTCTGCGACGCTCATGGTTGTTGTGTTGAATAATTTTAGTGATCCTTGGATTCTCTCTCTTGCGACGTAGGTTGTTAAGGTTTCGCCGACTTCTTTTTTGAATGTGTTTGAGATGTAAGACGGATTTTTGCCGAAAACTTCAGCGATATCCGCAAGGCTCAATTCATTTTCAAGGTGCTGGTCAATGTAATTGATAATACTGCGAACAAGATACGAGTAGTTATCGTGGGTGTATTTCTTTACGAGTAGAGCATATTTTCTTGCCATATCGAACGGAAGATGTAAAAGTTCATTGTGGGATGTGGTTTCGGTGATTTGCTCCTGAAAACTTTTCACTCTGCCGTAGATGTAAGCCGGATGAACCGAGGTGTTCAGCATGTGGCTTGCAAGGAGAATATTAAAAAAGTGAAGTGCTTTTTTCAGTTCGGAAGTTTCGGAAGAATTCACATATCCCAGGTAATCGAGAATATGTTTCATCTTCTCAACTGCGAGGTTTGCGTTTCCGCTTGTCATGGCTTTTATGCACTCCAAGGTTCGATTTTTTATCTCCACAAGAT
>CAVJKK010000350.1:0-2342 GCA_963649855.1 Anaerovoracaceae bacterium | reverse complement strand
TTACAATATTGGACGCACAGACCAAATACTGACGTTGCCTTTATATATGGCTTTCCTTTTGAAGGAAAATTAAAAAGTTGAGTCTTTATTAAAAAAATATGTTATCTGCAACTGCCGGGCTAATACCCGGCAGTTTTTTTCACAAAATTTTCACATCTTTATCACTCTCAAACCCCAAAGCCTCGATATGATGTTTTCGTTAAGTTCGGCATATATCGGAGGCTTTAAGTGAAAAAATTGAAAACTCTTAAGGATAAAAAGAAAAAAATAAAGATAGCCATTATAGCAGGCGTCGCTGTTTTACTAATTGCAGGCGGGATTTTCGCATTCTTTTTCATAAAGAACAAAACATCCGCGTCAAAGAATACCATGAGCCTGCCGTCTAACATGCAGGGAATCACGATTTCGGACGACTGGGTAACGGCTTCGGGCGTTACGAATGCAGAGGTTACGGAAGTTACCTTTGACGTTGAAAATCTTTCGACCGAGCTTGAAATCGAAGAGGTATACATCAATTCAAACGATGAGATAAATGAAGGCGACAAGGTCTTGAAGGTTACGGATGAAAGTCTCGAAGCGGTAAGGGCGGAGCTTACGGATGCACTTGAGGAAGCGGAGCTTGCCTACAGAACGGGCGTCATTTCGTATGAACAGACACTGATTACGGCAGAGTACACTAAGGATTCGGCTGTTCTTTCGGGCTCTCAGGCAAAGGAAATCTACGACGAAACAATTGAGAGCTTAAGCGATGCAGTTGATAAGGCCAAGGAAGAGCTCGAAGAGGCAAACGAAAAAATTGCCGAATACGAATCCTACGTAAATGATTCTTCTTACGCAAGCTACTTCAAGGTAGATGAATATCAGGCAATTTACGATGAGAACTTAAGCGTCTTAAAAGAAAAACTCGACGAATGGGGAGTCAGCTGGTCCGAAGTCACAGGCGGAGGCATGGGCGGCGGAAGTACAAACCTTAACGGAAATTTAAGCTATGCCCAAATACTAAGGGCCTTATACAGCGTCCTTGAACAGAATCTTGAGGATCTTGAAAACGCCCAGGCGGAATACGAGGATGCAGTCGAGAATGCTTCTTTTGAACTTCAGACCTTGAAACTGAATCTTTCAAGCCTTGAAAAGGCAGTTTACGAGGCAGAGGAAAATTACGAGATTCAGGCTGAAAACGCACTCCTTACCTATGAAACTGCACTTTCAAACGCAGACAGGGCGGAAAGCGATTACGAGACAACGGTTGATAAGGCCGAGTCGGATTTGGACGAACTTGAAACTGCCTACGAGGATGCCAAAGAAAATCTTGAGCTTTTTGAAGAATGCATCGGAGACGGTTACTTCTACGCATCGGAAAGCGGAGATGTACTGAGGACTCAGGTGAGAACGGGCGGAAGCCTTACATCTGACGGCGTCATATTCATGTACAGTAATCCGAATAAGCTCACTATTTCGGTATCCGTTGATCAGGCAGATATTGCAAAGCTTACCGTGGGTGACGAGTGTTACGCTATAAGCGACAGTGTGGGAGCCAAGGGCGTGATTACCGAGATTGATCCGGTTTCTTCTTCCGACAGTGTGACAAGCGTTTACTACAGCGTAACGGTTACGGTGACGAGTGAAGAGGACAGCACATCGACACTTTCACAAAACGATTCGGTAACGGTACTGTTTAACCTAACCGACGAAGAAATCGAAAGCATAGAAAAAGCCATGAGCGGAAACGGGAAATCAGGTGATATGTCCGGGAATGACACACCTCCGAACATGGACTCGGTAAGCGGAAACGAAATGCCAAACGGAGAAGCACCGAGCGGAGATTTTGATCCGGGGAGTTTCAACGGTGAGGCTCCGAGCGGCGGAGACTTTACCGGAACACCTCCGGATACGGACGGGTCCATGACACCACCCGGAAGCACTGACGGAGACTAAAGCAGGAGACAGACATGAAGATAAAAAAGTTAAAGCTTGAAGAGGTTAAGAAGCTTTCAAAGAAAAAGAAAAGACTTATCATCGCGGCTGCGGCTCTTTTAGTCCTTATCCTGGCTGCATGTTACACGTTGTTTATCGCCCCTTTATTAAAGAAAGAAGAGTGGGTTTACAAGGAAGAAACGGTTGAAAGAGGAACTCTTAAGGTCGGAGTTACGGAGAGCGGTTCGCTTTCCTACACCGAAAAGTCGATAGATTACGACCTTGACCTAAGCCTGATTACGGATTCCGACGACGATTCCGACTCGTCGGATTCGGATGACGAGGAAGAAGAAATAAAATACCTTGAAGTTGAGACGGTTACCGCGGTAGCGGGAAGCAGGGTAACGAGCGGAGACGAACTTTTAAAG
>CAVJKK010000349.1:0-2349 GCA_963649855.1 Anaerovoracaceae bacterium | reverse complement strand
TGATGACAGAACCGACCGAGAGCCTTTTTTTAACGGCTAATTTCAAAAACTCGAAATCAAGACTATTAAATGTCTCAAAAAAACTCAGTTACTATAGTTTTTTTCGGTCATAAAATCAATAGTTGAAGCTCAGGCGCTGAATCGGGCTTGGACCGAGTTTACGGCAGATTTCGCGGTGGGCTTTTGTCGGATAGCCTTTGTGTTTTGCGTAGCCGTAGCTGGGATATTTTCTGTCGTATTCGAGCATCACGCGGTCGCGCGCAACTTTCGCAAGGATTGACGCAGCCATCACCTCGGGGTATTTTCCGTCCGCCTTGATTTCACACTTTACGCTGCATGGAACGTCCGGGCATCTCGTTCCGTCCGCAATCGCCGTTACAAGTGAATTCAAATCGGCTTTTTCATCAAACTGAACCGCATTTTTCTTAAGCCATTCGGGAAGTTTTTTCAGCAGCTGCTCATAAGCGTTCTTCATTGCAAGCATGCTTGCTTCCAGGATATTTATTCTATCGATTGTTTCGTGGTCAACAAAACTCACCGCCCAGCACGCTTTTTCTTTTATTATGATTTCCGCCGCTTCCCGTTTTTTTTCGGACAGTTTTTTTGAATCATTCAGAATCTCAAATGGGAAATCTTCCGGCAGAATAACCGCCCCTGCACTCACGGGACCTGCAAGAGGACCGCGCCCGGCTTCGTCTAAACCGCATATCATGTTAAAACCCGCTCGCAGTATTGGCAGAATCTTCCAGGATTTTTGTATTTCTGTCGCTCCAGACAGGAACAATTCCGCGCATTTTTTTCTCGAATTCGCCGGTGTACGTGTTGCCGCTGAGGCGTGCATTCGTTCCGCTCAGTTCTGCGATGCGCCCGAGTCGGGCATTTACGCGGCACGAGGAATTTTTAAGTTCAAGCTGACCGCCGCTCACGCTGAAATCAACTGCCGTCGGAGCAACTGCGGCAAAACGGCTGTTTTTCGCAAGGATTTTTGAATCAACTGAACTCACCGCGCAGGCATAGGAATCCGCCTGAACCGTAAGTCCTGAGTTTTCAAATTCAACCACAGAGTTGAGGACGTCAAAGGCGATTGCATTTTCTCCGAAAATCCCGACGATTTCCGCACCGTTAAAGCTCAAAGTTGAATTCTCCGCATTGAAGAATTTTGATTTCTGTTCACCGCTGCTGCACGTTTTCTTAAAGACGAAACCATTTGCTTCAAAACTGGAATTGCGCACCAGAAGGTTTGAATTTTCAGCAAAAACAAGTTCCGCCTGAGCCTGCGCCGTAAACGAACAGTTTGAATTGATTACGGTTTCACCTTCTGCAAGGTTAAACGTGCCCTTCACAAAAAATCTCGTGAATTTTCTTGAATTGATGACGTCAACCGCCTGCGCAAAAGTCGTAAAAGGATTCTGCGCACTTCCATCGGCTTCGGAATTGAACGGAGCGGAAGAATCAAGGTAATAGTTGTCTTCGTCGATGATTACGCGGTATTCGGCAGTTCTTCCCGTGTTTCCGCTTTTATCCGCCGCATACGCACAGACTTTGTAAAACACAGCCGAACCGTTCTGACTGTTGAGTGAAAAAGCCCCGGCGTAAGGCTTAAAGCTTCCCGTTTCTACGGAATCAAACCTTGAAGAATCTGCGGAAAGAGAAAAGCCCGTCGAGTTTTCCTTTATTTTTACAGGCTCGCTCACTGCATAGAAAATGTCTGCACCCTCTTCTGCCTGCAGCAAAAGGTCAACCTTGCCGCGCGCATAGGAAAGAGGATTTCCCCCGTTTTCAGTACAGAACACCGGAGGAAGGGGCGGTTCTTTATCAACAGAGAATGACGCTTCTTTTGTACCCTGAAAAACGCCGTCGACGTAAAAGGCGAAAACTGCATTTCCGGAAATTTCGTCCCCGTCAAAAGTGTCAAAAGTTGCAGAAGTAAAAAGTCCGTTACCCGCAAGAGACAGACCGCTCACCCCGGCAGAAAGGACAGACATCCTGTAGCGGAGGTCGCCTTCAATGCTGAACGTTACTGCTTTTGAATCGGAAACAGACGCACTAAGTGAAGGCTCTGCAAGAATTACAAAAGTCTGAACGGGATTTCCAAATTCGTATGCAATGCTCTGCCATTTTACGGTATGCCTGACGCTGCGGTCTAAAGTTACGGGGATTTTTGAAGCAGACCAGTCACCGTCATCAAGCTGCCAGATGAGTTTTTCGCCGGTAAAGCAGAATTGAGTCCAGTCTGTAATTTCAAACGGAACGGCAAACCGGGCAAGAGTTCCGACCTGACTTCCGTTCACAAAAACAACAAAGCGCCATTCATTTCTGCCGCTGAAAACACGGCACGGAACATAGCGC
>CAVJKK010000348.1:0-2353 GCA_963649855.1 Anaerovoracaceae bacterium | reverse complement strand
GTATTTGCTCGAATAGGTTTTATTCCCATTTTTCTGCATATCAAACCAATATAAGATTTTTTTCTGCCAAACATTTTTGCCATTTCGCTATATGTACAGGTTTTATAATTCTGCAAAATCAAGTTTTTTATATCCTTGCTTTTATCAACTTTAAAAAAGTTGATTCCAGTTTTTTGTAAAACATACATATAACCAATCGAATATCCAAAATGTTCTGCTGTTTCGTGTAGAGTATGTTCTCTTGCATACTCAGCAATTACTTCTCTTTCTTCCTTAGATTTCATTTCTCACTGCCTCCAGTTAAAAATATATTCACCGTATACTCGGAATCGAACCGAGCCGTACAACGTACTACCCCATTACAGTGTCCTGCTTACGTTTTCACTTGCGCTCTAAAAAGCCGTATTAGAACTGACCAAGACGCCCCTTGCAGGTCGGCGAATAACAGATTAGAAACAATCTGTTCACCCTTTCGGGTTATAGCGGTTGACAGATTTGCACTGTCATAAAAGCATCTTGCACCGCTTATTTTTTAGAACGGAATATCCTCCTGATACTCTACGCCCTGTACCACCATTTGCTGTTGATACTGATTATTCTGAACAGGTTGCTGATATTTCTGTTGTGCTGGCTGTTGATACTGTCTGTTATCTGCCTGAATTGCAGCCTGCGCATTTTGATAAGGTACGTTCGGATTGTAACCGTTACCGTTATTCTGTTCGTTTTTCACGCTCAACAATTCAATAGCATTTGCATTGATTATGATTTTTGACATATTTGCGCCAGTGTTTTTATCCTGCCAGCGTTCCTGTTTCAAAGAGCCTTCAACCGCAATTCTTGTACCTTTCAACAGAAAAGGTTTTAATCCTTCTGCTGTTTTGCCATAGATACGAACATCAAAGAATGACGCTTCATTCCCATAAGTTCCGTCCTGCTGTTTTTTGCTTCTATTGCTTGCAATGCTTATTGTTGCAATACACATTCCGCCTTGAGTGTAAACAAAATCACGTTCATTACTTCCGCAATCTCTTACAATGTTTCCAATGATACAAACTGAATTCAAATCATTTGCCATTTTTTATACCTCCTTAGATTCCTGTATGTCCAAATCCATTATCACTACGCTCTGTTTCTGACAGTTCATCAACAACTTCAAAAGTCGTCTGCTCTGCTTCACGAATAGCAATCTGACAAATACGGTCATCGTGGTAAACCGTAAAGTCTGTTTCGGAATTGTTAATTACACACGCTTTTACTTCACCTCTGTAGTCATAATCAACGGTGCCTAAAGCAATATCAATTCCCTTTGACGCTAATCCGCTTCTTCCACGAACCTGCAATTCATAACCCTTCGGTAATTCAATGGCAAATCCAAGTGGAATCAAACGTCTCTGACCTACTGGAATACAAATGCAACCGTCAAGATTTGCATAACAATCTGCACAAACAGCCCCTGCTGTCTTGTATTCAGGTTTTCTGCCATTTCCAAAAATTTTAATTTTTACATCACGCAACATAGTATTTTTTAACCCTCCTTGTTTCGTTGTAGCGGTTTGTAACAGTAATCCATTCGTACTGAATAGGAATACCTCTTTTTTTTAACTCAAATATCCTTGCAGATAAACGAGTTTCACCTAAATCCATACACGCCTGTAATGTGGTAATCGAACCAAAATCAAGCATATAGTCAAATACACGTTTCTGAGTTCTGTCGAGTTTTATCTCTTCCATAGCCCACCCTTAAAACTAAAACGTTAATTCTTCAATGCTGTATTCAATCCCTAGTGCATTACAAGCCGATTTTAACTTCAACAACTGTTCATCTGTTGCTTTTACAGTAACAACAAACTCTTTAACAGTTTTTTCCGTCTGCTGTTCAATTCCAAGAGCCTCGCTGGCAAGTGAACTGCTTGCAGAATTTTCTCTTTTTGTCAGATTGCGAGTTTCTTCAACAACCTCTTTTTTCTGCTGTTCAATCTGTTCATTGTGTTCACGCTCAGCACGTGTCGCTTTTTCCTGCTCAGCCAACTTGCGCTTTTTGCGCAATTCTTCGCCATAGTCTAAAGAATCGCCAATATCAAGACAGATTAAATAATGCGCCTTAATTGTTTCCGAATCTTCTTCAAAACGTTCAATCGTTTTCAAGTCTTTATAGATACGCTCAATAAGCGCATCCATTTCAGCAGATATTTCATCAGTCGTACACGTTTTGTTTAACCACCGCTGATTAAAAACTTTATCTAGCGGTACAAGATTGAAATTTTTTAACTGCCATATTGCGTTAATGTTCTCACGCTTTACGGCTTTTTCCTCATTCTCTTTTGCCTTAACAATTTCATCTAATGCGTTGCTT
>CAVJKK010000347.1:0-2358 GCA_963649855.1 Anaerovoracaceae bacterium | reverse complement strand
AAGCGTGGACTTTCCCGACCCGGAAGCCCCGAGAATAGTAGTCATCTCAGATTTTCCGCACTCAAAGGAAACCTCAACAGAAAAATCATCAATCTGTTTCTTCAAATTTTGTACACTAAAATATGACATAAAAAAATTAGACTCAATATCGGATTTTTATTGATTATGCAAATTGGCACAGTTTGTTTTAATGTCAAATAGCCGTAGCCGGGGTTCTGACCACGAACGCGTCTTGAGCTTGTCTCAACCATGCGGCTCGTGGCAGGTTCCCGGCGAGAGGCTATTTGAAGTTACTTAAATAACTTGAACAAAAATTATAACAAAACCGACCGAAAGTCTTTTTTATAACAAATAAATGCAAAAATCTGACATTCAGCCGGAACGTCAAATTAGTCTCTTACAACCGGTTTGTAGTTTTTAATCGCGTTGAAGAGGAAGGCGTGCAGATCTGAGAGTTTTACTCTTTCCTGTTCCATTGAATCACGGAAGCGGACTGTTACCGTGTTGAACAGTTCGTTTGCAGAACCGTCTTCTTTCTTTTCGTCGATTGTGTCGTAGTCAACCGTTACGCAGAACGGAGTTCCGACTTCATCCTGGCGACGGTAGCGTTTTCCTACTGTACCTGAAACGTCAAAGTCCGTTACAAAGTCTTCCTTGAGCATGTGCTGGATTTCCTTTGCCTTTTCTGCAAGACCGTCTTTTTTCATAAGCGGCAGGACAGCAACTGTAATCGGAGCAAGGCGAGGATCAAGGTGAAGAACCGTGCGGTAATCTTCTTCGCCGTCTTTGCCGACATTTTCTTCTTCGTATGCTTCACAGAGGAACATGAGGAAGTTTCTGTTCAGTCCGGCAGAAGTTTCAATTACGTAAGGAATGTATTTTTTGTTTCCGTCTTCCTGGTCAATATAAGACATATCCTTTTTAGAATACTGCGCGTGCTGGCTCAGGTCGAAATCCGTTCTTGAGTGAATTCCTTCAACTTCTTCAAAACCAATCGGGAATTTGTAGGTAACGTCGTAAGCATCTTTTGCGTAGTGGGCAAGTTTGTCATGGTGATGCCACTTCAGATGATCTTCTTTGATGCCGTACTTAAGGTAGAATGACCAGCGGTCTTTTCTCCAGCGGTCAAAAGTTTCGTCTTCCGTTCCCGGTTTGCAGAAATATTCCATTTCCATCTGTTCAAATTCACAGGTGCGGAAAATGAAGTTCTTGAAGATGATTTCGTTGCGGAAAGATTTGCCGACCTGAGCAACGCCGAACGGAACTTTCATGCGGTTTGACTGAACAATGTTCTTGAAATCCGTGAAAATACCCTGACAGGTTTCCGGGCGGAGATAGATTAAATGGCTTTCGTCTGCGATTGGTCCCTGATAAGTCTTGAACATGAGGTTGAATTCGCGGACAGCCGTGTATTTGCGTTCTTTTGAATGGCAGGTCGGGCAGTCGATGTTTGCATCGATGTAAGCCTTCATTTCTTCGTGGCTCATCGTATCAACAGGTTTGCCGGGATCTTTGTCCGGGTTTGCAGCAACAAAGTCTTCAATCAGTTTGTCAGCGCGGTGGCGAGCCTGACATTCAAGACAGTCAACCATCGGGTCAGAAAAGTGATCAACGTGACCTGAAGCTTTCCATGTTGTGTGATGCTGGAAAATTGCAGAATCAAGACCAACAACGTCGTCGTGGAGCTGGGTCATTTCCTTCCACCATGCATTCTGAATGTTTCTCTTGAAATCTACGCCGAGAGGACCGTAATCCCAGGCACCAGCCTGACCGCCGTAAATTTCTGAAGCCTGATATACAAAACCACGTCTTTTACAGAGCGAGATGATTTTGTCCAACGTACATGCGTGTGGATCAGCCACAACTTTTTCGTTTTTTGCCATAACAATACTCCTAATCCGTCACTGGCTTGTGACAGTTATAAAAAAGATATTGCGCCGATTGTAACACAATTTTAGCAGCGTGAGAATATAACGGGCATTCCCCTTTATTGTTAATTTTTGTCTGTGGTTTATAATGTATTCTGTGCGCGCAGGAAAAGGGATGCGCCCAAACACAAAACTTATGGAGGAAATCGATGAAAAAGATTCTTACAGTTTTTTCTACTCTGGCTTTTGTTTCTGCTTTTGCCGGTGCTCAGGTTTTAGACAAACAGCAGATTAAAAACACTACATGGACAGGTTTTGGAGCTCCTGTCGACGGAAGTGCAATGTTTTACGGCATTACGGACACTCTGCAGGCTCGTTTTGACCGCGGTAACTTTACGATTGAAGGAATGCTCAACTGGGGCTTTCTGGCAAATTACGACAACGAAGGCGATGTTGACAACTTTGTTCTGGGTACTTCAAATCTGAATCC
>CAVJKK010000346.1:0-2360 GCA_963649855.1 Anaerovoracaceae bacterium | reverse complement strand
CTGTTTGATGACAGAACCGACCGAGAGCCTTTTTTAGACGCTTAATTTCAAAAACTCGAAGTTTGACCAAACGAAAGATAGTTTTTGTTTAAGGAAGGAATTTATGTGTGAAAAAAAACGAACGTTAGTTTAGACTCTCTGCTGTTTTGAACAGGCTAAATAAAAAAAAGACTAACAATCAGTAGCTACCTACCTTTTGTTAGTCTTTTTGTTTTTTTTGGAATATTCTAAAAACTTAGAGTGTTACGCCGTCTTTAAAGATTGCAATTTCACGGTAACAGTTCTGTTCGTTTTTAGTTTGTTTTCTTCCTGAACAAACATCACAAATCAATTCAAGAAGAGCATCGCGAACTTTGTCGCCTGGTTCATCCAGAAGACGTGCAGCATCAAAATCAATCCATTCATGCTTCTTTTCTGCAAGCGGATGGTTTGTTGCAATTTTTACAGTCGGAACAGGAGCTCCGAGCGGAGTTCCACGACCCGTAGAGAACAGAATGATGTTTGCACCGGCAGCCGTCATATCTGTTGTAGAAACAATGTCGTTTCCCGGACCTTCAAGAAGCGTGAGTCCTTTTTCTGTCAAACGTTCACCGTATTTAAGAACGCCGGTAACAGGAGCTTTTCCACCCTTCTGAACGCAGCCCAGTGATTTGTCTTCGAGAGTTGTAATTCCGCCGGCTTTGTTTCCTGGACTCGGGTTTTCGTAGCAAACCTGATTGTGGCGCGCATAATAATCTTTAAATCCGTTGATAAGGTTTACTGTTGCGTCAAAGCGGTTTTTGTCAACACAGCGGTTCATGAGCATCTGTTCAGCACCGAACATTTCCGGAACTTCCGTGAGCATTACGCGTCCGCCCATTCCCGTCATTGCATCGCAGATTCGACCAATCAAGGCATTTGCAGTAATTCCAGACATACCGTCAGAACCACCGCACTTCATTCCGAGAACAACTTCCGAAAGCGGAGTTTCTACACGCCTGAACTGTTTAACGTAATCTGCAAGACCTTCGAGAAGTTCTTTTCCGCTCTTGAAGTCGTCATCGCACTGCTGGGTTGTCATAAACTTAACGCGGTTTTCATCGTATTTGCCTAAGAATTCTTTGAAATACGGAATGTTGTTTTCTTCGCAACCGAGTGAAACGACAAGCACACCGCCGGCATTCGGATGATGAACTAAATCTGCAAGAATTTTTGCGGTTGTTTCCTTGTCGCCGCCCATCTGTGAACAGCCGTAAGGGTGAGTCCATGCAAAAACGCCTTCAAGACCACCGGTTACGCTTGGTTTTGGTTCTTCGCCTTCAAAATATTTATTGTTTGCCCAGTTTGCAAGGCGTTCAGAAATTTTGTTTACGCAGCCGACAAGAGGAACAATCCAGATTTCGTTGCGAGTTCCGATGCGTCCGTCTGCGCGTCTGTAAACATTGACAGACGGAACATTGTTTCTTAAATCTTCAGTTTCCTTGTACCATTTTTCGTAAGCAGCCTTTGCGTTTTCTTCATTGTAAGAATATTCAAATTTTTCAGAAAGCAAAGTGTGAATGTTGTGTGTGTGAACGTGGCTTCCGGCAGGAATATCCTGAGTAGCTGCTCCAATCGGATAACCGTACTTTATGATTGGTTCGTCTTTTTTAATGTCGCGGAGTGCGAATTTATGACCAGCCGTAATATCCTCTGTAAGAGTTACTTTTGTTTCCGGCGCATTTCCAGAAGCTTCAAGAGTAACTTCTGTACCTTTTGCCAGTGGCTGAAGTGCAACAGCAACAATGTCAGCCGAATTAATTCTAATAGCGATTTTGCTCATAGTGCCCCCAAAAGTGACCTGAAAATCTTGATGTCACAAGTTCCATAAATCTAACATTTTCCGCACAAAAAGTCATTTAAAAGTTTAATACATTTCTTCTATAATAAACGCGGATTAAGTGCGTTATTTTTTACGGCTGGGGGAGCATTTGATGAAAAAAATTCTTATATTTTTAGCATTTTTTTTCGCAATATCCGACAGTGTTTTGATTGCAGAAATTTCTCCCGTAAAACACAATCCATGGGAACTGATAATCTATCGTCCCGAAAATTCTTCAAATCTGAATGAAATCCGCTGCTGGTTAAAAATCGAAGACGAAAATGGCAGCGACGTTGCAGACACAAAAATAAAAGCAAAATACGAATGGATTTCAAATCCCGGAACTTTTTACAATTATAAAAAATCAATATTCATCAGTGGCGGAATGGCAGTTCACTTGAACTTGAAGAAAGGAAAATACCGTTTTTCAGTCTATACGCCGGAAAGTGAATTGCAGTATTTTTCCGGGAATGTAAAGTCAGAATGGCAGAGCAACGTTTTTGAATACGACACCGAAAAT
>CAVJKK010000345.1:0-2372 GCA_963649855.1 Anaerovoracaceae bacterium | reverse complement strand
GTTGAGACAAGCTCAAGACGCGTTCGTGGTCAGAACCCCAGCTACGGCTATTTGACATTTTTCTTAAGGGCAGACAATTTTTATTAACAACTGTGTCTTTTTTTTGCAGTTTATACAGTGCTCAAAAATCCGACATTCTGTCTGATAAAAATTTTACACCCGTATCAAATTTTTTCTAAAACAATGGACTACATCGCTCTCGGAAAATCTAATCTTCTCGTCAGCCGGACGGCTCTTGGTGCAATGGCTCTTGCCAATGTTGACAGCGATGAAGAAGCGTCAAAAATCATAAGCAGCGCATACGAGGGCGGAATCAACTTTTTTGACACGGCGCACTCAAGCGAAGAAAGCGAAAAACGGCTTGGAAACGCGCTGCACGGCACAATCCGCAAAGACATCTACGTTGCCACGAAGACGAATGCGCGCACGGCTAGTGAACTTGAGCGGGATATAGAACAGAGTCTTGCTGCCTTAAAGACAGACTACATTGACCTTTACCAGCTGGACAATCCCGAAGTTCTGCCGAAAGAAGGCGGAGTTGACGGAATTGTTGCAAAACTCCTTGAATTAAAACAAAAAGGCGTGATTGCGCATATCGGCGTATGCACGGAAAGTTTTGAAATCGCCCGCGACGTAATCAATTCTGACGGACCGTGGGAAGTCCTGCAGTATCCGTTTAATTTCCTGTGTCCGATCGAAGTGCAGGAACTCGTATTCGACTGCCGCGAGCGCGACATCGGTTTTATCGCGATGCAGCCACTGTGCGGCGGCGTAATTCAGAATATACCGCTGGCAATAGGTTTTTTCAGTCAGTTTGACTATTCCGTGCCAGTCTGGGGTGCACACAGTCAGGAAGAACTTCAGCAGATTTTATATTTTACGGAAAACCCGCCGGACATAAACAACGCCTTCCTTCAGGAACTCGAAAACGCGCGCATGTTCTTCAATTAAAAAAAAATCAGTTTTGTATTTTCAGTGCCTTGAGGACGTCTTTTACTTCCTGTTTGCTTAAGACGCGGACTATTTTGTTCTGGGCGTTGTCGGTCTGGACTGTGACTGGTGCGCCGGCGGAGTCTTTTTCGTTGAGGTACGTTACTATCGGATTGCCCGGGGATGCCGGACTTGCATCTGTTACCTGGGCGATTTTGCCGTTTACGAGGTAGACGTATGCTCCAATCGGGAAGAGTGAAAGCGAATACAGAAGTGCCTTGATTACGGTGTCGTCGAACTGTTTGCCTTCGTTTTTCAAGATTTCGACCATGGCTTCGTAGGTTGAACGTGCCTGTCTGAAGTGGCGCGGGGCGGTGATTGCTTCAAAGGAACAGGCAACCCCGATTATTTTTGCGAAGATGTCGATCTGATTGCCGGAAAGTTTTCGCGGATAGCCTGAACCGTTTTCCCTTTCGTGATGTTCGAGGATTCCAAGCTGAATCTGGCTCGGAAAGTTGTTTTCCTTTACGATGTTGAACCCTAAAACAGCGTGTGAAGCGAGTTTTGTTTTTTCTGAAAGTGAAAGGCGGCGGTCTGTCATGTAGAGCTGCGGCGGGAGGCGAATCTGTCCTATTTCGTGGAGGATGCAGCAGATTCCGAGGTCTACGAGTTTTGAAAGTGGAATGCGCAGCTGCAGGCCGATTACGATTGCAATTACGGTTGAGCGCATGCTGTGGCTGATAAGATAGTTTTTTGTGATTGTTTCCTGCGACGGCGTGATTCGCAGTACAAAGCGGCGGTTGTCCTTGATGAAAACGCACAGTTCCTTTACCGTTTCGCTTAATTCTGTGTAGTTCAGCACTTTGTGGGTGGCGTAGTGCGTGTAGACGGCGTTTATGTAGTTCATGTATTCGTTGTAAACGCCCTGAACTACTGCCATTCTTGATTTTTCGTTGCCTGGTGTGCTGCTGTTTGCTTCCTGAATCGCTTTCTTTACGTTTCCACCGATTTCTGCTGTCTGTGCCGTTTTTTCACCGGTGACTTCTTCAACAGAAACTGAAGTAAAATCACCTGTGTCTGATTTTTTCAATTCTTCGCGCGTGATGACTTCCGTCATGTCTGCTGCGGCAACGCCTTTCCTTCCGTTCGAGTAGACTACGGTGAAGCGCCATTCGGTAAGATGTTTTTTGAGGCTGTCGGTAAAAGGACAGAGCGAATTTAAAAGGAGAAAATCCTTGTCGAGAAAAAGATCGTCTGTAAAAAAAGTGTGATCAGCTAATCCAGCTACCGGAAAAGATTCCATTTGTCTAAGCCCCCGTTATTTTTTCGGCAGAAATGACGGAAATCATTAGAGAAAGTACGACCTCGTGTCGTACACAAAAAACTTCGTTTTTTGTCGGGACTTTTATTCTTTAGCGACCTCCATGTCGCGGTTCAAGAAA
>CAVJKK010000344.1:0-2390 GCA_963649855.1 Anaerovoracaceae bacterium | reverse complement strand
TGCTTCGAGGGCAACGTTTACATACTGCATGAGATACCATTTGTAAGTGCCGCCACAATCATATGAGTAGAACGTGTTTCCGTATTTTTCGTAGTAGCTGTCAGGCGTGCGGACTTTTTTGCCTTCGCTGATCGGGTAAATTCCTTTTTTGTTCGGTTCTCCGAGCGGAACGTAGCGGTCTTCGAGGTAACCGGCACCGTTTGAGCAGTCGTTGTGTCCGAACTGAATGAAGAGGTAGTCACCTTTACCGATCTGCTGGCGGATTTTTTCGAGTGAGCCTTCGTTGATGAAGTTCCGGCTTGAGCGTCCGCCGTTTGCATAGTTCTGAACTTCTACGGCACCGTTGAAGAAGCACTGCAGGAATTCTCCCCATGCGCCTTCATTTCTTGTCTGGCCGTTGTTCCACATTCCAAGGGCAGAGTAGTCTTTGCAGGTTGAATCTGAAGCGAGGAAAACGTTTACCTTGCCTTCTGCGCGTGCCCTTACGGAAACGGCGTTTGCCGGAACTGCGTAACCTTCATTGATTTTTTTGTCGAGGTTTACTGTTACCGGTTTGCCTGCCTTTCCTCCGCGGCTCTGCGGTGTGATTACAGCCTTCAGGTTGAAGCCTGAATCTGCCGTTGAGATGAGGTAGGTTTTGTCTGCAAATCCAAGACTCTGCTTTATGAGGACATCTTTCTTGTCCTTCGTGCGGAACCACTGGATGAGCGAGGTATCCGTGTCGCTGCCGGTGAAGTCATAGTGGAGGGTTATAGTGTGTCCAGGGTAAGGCGTGTTGATGTCGTCGTCTGTAGTAAAGCTTGCCTTTTTGACTTTTGCTTCTGAAGCTGCAGGGGCTGTGTAGAAGACAGGAGTCCATTCGATAAAATAGTTTGAAGGACTGTAAGCGCCTGCATCCGCAATGATTTTTCCGCCGTCGCGGTGGCTTACGTCAACGCCTGCATTGTTCCACATTGAATTGTATTCAAAGAAATTTGCATTTTCCGGCTTGTTTCCGCTCATGCTTGTCCAGCCCTGAGCATTGATTATTCCATCGTAGGCAAAAACTGTGTTTACGAACGCAACGCTTGCCTTAGGTCCCCACGGACGGCCGAAGTAGCCCGGAGTCTGGAGATTGTTCTGGTCTGCGTTGATTACACAGTTGTAGAACAGGTATCCCTTCTGTTTTGCATTGCGCGCTGCCGTCAGATATCCGCTGTTTTTTGAATCGGAATATCCTGCCCATGCAATTTCACAGTTTTCAAAAACTACGTCACCGTCACCGAAGATGAAGTCTGTATTTCCTTCGATGTAGCAGTTTCTGTAGTACTGTCTCGTGTCAGCTCCCGTGTAGAGCGTGTCCTGAGAACCAAGGAAACGGCAGCCCTTAAATTCGCTTCTGTCGGCTTCTACGCAGATTGCCGCTGAACGTTCCGTTGATGTTTTTGACTGAACGTCTGAATTGAGCTTGCGTGCAAACTGAATTGTAGTTCCGTCCGGTTCAACTCCGTCTTTCAGTTCTTCTGCAGTAACGTATTTGTTGAATGAGGTTTCAAAGGTGATTCCTTCTGCACGGAAGAAAAGGGCTTCTTTTTTTACGTAAGTTGCAACGCCCCATTTTGCAACGCTCTTTTTGTCGAATTTGTCGTAAGCGCGTTCTGCATCAAAATAGCCGTTTTTGTCTGCAGAATAGTAGTTGTAGCCGATTCCGTAATACCACGTGAGTTTTACTTCCTGATTCGGAGTGTCGTTTTTCAGCGTGATGTAAGGCGTGTCGATTATAAGCTGTGCACGGTAAACGCCCGGAGCAACGTGAATCGTAATTCTGTCTGCTTCGGATTTTGGTGCCATTGCGTGTGCGGCTTCGACTGCTTCCTTTACGGTTGCGTAATCACTTTTTTTGCCGCCGACGTAGATGTCTTTTTTCAGCGGAATCTGATTTTCGCTTTTTTCCTTGAATGACATCAGAATATCTTTCGTAACGTTTGCGCCGTTTACCACAACGTGATTGATTGTGCGCGTCTTTTCAGTTTCGCAGAGGACTTCATAAACGCCGTCGCGGAGTTTTGCACCGTAAATTCCGTTTGCTGCAGCGCCTGAATATGTGTATCCGTCCTCAAGGTTTTTGAAAGAAATTGAAGAAGGCATGACGGAAAGTTCACCGATGAATTTTCCGTTGACGTCGTAAACCGGTTTTAATTCAACTGAAATGTCTTTCGTGAATGCTGCCGTTCCTTCAAATGCGGCGGCTTTTTCATCTCCCGAAAGTTTATAGTCGTTTGCACCGGTCAGACTTGCTGTGTAGGCGACAGCCGGTTCAAGTTCGCCTTTGTAAGAATATTCACCGTCTGCACCCGTAATTTCGATTTCTACCGGAAGATAGATTGAACCTTCCGGAGGCGTCATTACGA
>CAVJKK010000343.1:0-2399 GCA_963649855.1 Anaerovoracaceae bacterium | reverse complement strand
TGAGCAAAGCTCAAGACGCGTTCGTGGACAGAACTTTGGCTACGGCTATTTGACATTTTTTTTAATTACTATCATGCCGATTTTTTTCTGTCATGCTGAATTTATTAGCCTTCGGCGGCTTCGCACAGCATCTCTTGTACGTGGGATTCTGATTTTTTTCTACTGGCACAACTGGCAGATGATTTTTGTACATTCTTCTATGCCCAGAGTGCTTGTCCTCAGACACAGGTCGTAGCTTTCTGCCGCGCCGAAATCTTCATTCGTGTAATAGGAACAGTACTTGCGGCGGGCTTTGTCGACTTCGTGCATGTGCTTTATGATCTGAGCTTCCGTTGAATCCTGCATGTGCATCGTCTTGAGGCGGTTGATTCTCCAGTAAGAATCTGCGCTCAAAAATACGTGGAGCGAATTGTCAAATTCCCGAAGAATGCTGTTTGCACATCTTCCGACGATTACGCATTTTCCGTGTTCGCCGATTTTCTTTATTATGTCCTTCTGAATTTTAAAAAGGCGTTCATCAAGGGGCGCGTTGTACATGTCAAAAAGACTCTGCGTAAACCCGAAATGTCCCGGGACTTTTTCGTCGAGGTCAACGATACGTTCAGTCTTTACGCCGGAATTCCGCGCAGTCTGCAGGATGATTTCCTTGTCAACATAGTCATAGCCTAAGATTTTTGCTACTTTCTGCCCTATTTCGCCTGCTCCGGCTCCAAATTCACGGCTTATCGTAATGATTTTCTTCATGCCTAGTTCTCCTTTTTTCGCAATTTTAACCGTTCTACAGAACTTTATTCAAAAAGTTAATCGTGCGCTCGTGTTTCGGGTGCTTCAGGACTTCTTCCGGAGTGCCTTCTTCAACAACGTAACCGCCGTCCATAAAGATAACGCGGTCGGCAACTTCGCGCGCAAAGCCCATTTCGTGGGTAACGCAGACCATGGTCATTCCCGCTTCCGCAAGTTCCTTCATTACGGAAAGAACTTCGCCTACCATTTCAGGGTCAAGAGCGCTCGTCGGTTCGTCAAAAAGCATGATCTGCGGATTCATCGCAAGCGCACGCGCAATTGCAACACGCTGTTTCTGTCCGCCGGAAAGCTGCTGCGGATACGTTTCTGCCTTGTCGCCAAGTCCTACGCGCTTTAAAAGGGAAAGTGCTTTTTCTCTCGCTTCTTCCTTTGTCATTTTTTTGAGTTCAACGGGAGCGAGCATGATGTTTTCAATCGTCGTCATGTTCGGAAAAAGATTGAAATGCTGAAATACCATTCCGATATTCTCGCGCGCCTTGTTTATGTCGAGATGTCTGTCGCTGATGTCGTCCCCGTTTACGACAACTTTTCCGCTGGTAATCGATTCGAGGCGGTTAAGGCAGCGTAGGAAGGTTGACTTTCCTGAGCCGGAAGGTCCGATTACGACGACAACCTCCCCTTCATAGATGTCTATGTTCAAATCTTTTAAAACTTCGAGTTTACCGAAGGATTTTTTCAGGTTTTCGATGTGGATTTTTATTTTTTTACCGTCAGCACTCTGCAGAGAAGTGCCGGTCTGTGAATTATTTTCAACATTACTGCTCATCAGTCTTCAGCCTCCTTTCAATCATCTTTGCCACACGGCTTAAGGTAACGATTACAACCATGTAGAAGATTCCGACGATTGCCCAGGTTTCAAGGCTTCTGAAAGTGTTGCCGGAAATCGTCTTACCCATGTTGGTAAGTTCAGGATAGCCGATGACGGAAAGAATGGAAGTATCTTTTAACGTAATTATGAACTGATTGATGATGGAAGGAATCATGACCTTGAACGCCTGCGGCAGAATTACGCGCCTCATGCTTTTGCCGTAAGTAAGTCCGAGCGAGCGGGCCGCTTCCATCTGACCTTTGTCGATTGACTGAATGCCTGCGCGGAAGATTTCTGCCATGTAAGCGCCGCAGTTCATAGAAAGTGCAATCGTGCCCGCCTGCAGAGCCGGCAGACGGAAATTATTGACGCCCATCACCCTCATAAATTGGGGAAAACCGAAATAGATAAAATACGCGAGGACAATCAGAGGCACGCCGCGGATTGCATCAACATAGACCGTGCCGATTACGTTGAGGATTTTTGACCTGCTCACGTTGCAGAGCGCAAAAATCAAACCGATGACCATGGCAAACACAAGCGCCAGCAAAGTAAGCACCAGAGTATAGCCAAGCGATCTCAAAAGCATGGAAAAATAAGTCTGAAGAATTGAAACCATCAAAAGGCTCCTGTTTTTAAATATCGGAACATTCTATCATTTACAGGGCGTTTATGAAAGCGCGCGCGCGACGTCGCGCGACGTCCGTGGCGCAGTTTGTTTTATTATTAAATGGCCTGAATGTCGAGTTTTTGAATTACTGTGTAAATTGTCAGAAAAAGGCGTAGG
>CAVJKK010000342.1:0-2401 GCA_963649855.1 Anaerovoracaceae bacterium | reverse complement strand
TACGTTCTGGGGCTGTGAACTTGAAATAATGGGACTTGCGAAAAAAATTGACCGCTGGATTGTGATTGCAATCCGCGTTCTTACAGTTGCTTACATGGTTGCGGTAATCCTCAACCTCAAATTCGGATTTTTCTATACCATCAGAGATGGAATTTTCACGCGTACAAGGTTTACCGGTGTTCTTGAATTCAGTTACCCGATTTTTGTCTGTGAAATCCTCTTTTTCTCTGCGCTTGGCGTAAAAACTCACCCGAAAATCAAGTTTACTTTTGTGATGATGGCTCTCATTCCGGTTGTGGCAATGGTTCTTCAGCATTTCCATTATTATTCATGGTTCATGCTTGTTGCAGTCCTTCTTTCTACCTTTGTTCTTTATGTGAACGTGCAGGTAAATCTTGGTCACAAAGTTGAAGAATTCAAAAACAAAGTGATGATAAGTCAGATGCAGCCGCATTTTATGTACAACACGCTTACGACAATCAAGGCGCTCTGCAAACAGAATCCTGAACTTGCGGAAACGACAATCACGAATTTTGCGGATTATCTGCGCGGAAACATGGATTTTGCGAGCCTTTCGACGACAATTCCGCTGGAAAAAGAATTAAAGCACACAAAAATCTACACGGATATTGAATCCTTGCGTTTTGACACCATTACTTTTGAATACAAGATTGAAGACAAGGATTTTGAAGTTCCTGCGCTGTGCGTTCAGCCGATTGTAGAAAATGCAGTGCGCCACGGAGTACGCGGCCGCCAGGACGGTCACATCCTCATTCACACGTTTAAGGAAAACGGAAACCACGTAATCGTAATTAAAGATAACGGCAAAGGCTTTGACAGCCAGCAGCTCAACGGAAGCCGCACTCACATCGGGCTCTTGAGCACCCGGATCAGAATTGAACGTCTTGTAAACGGAAAGTTTGAAGTAGAAAGCGTTCCTGAAAAAGGCGTTACCGTAACGATGACGATTCCTGAATAAGGGCTGTCATTTCTTCCTTTGTAAAAACGCCGGTGTTGCAAAGTTCGCTTGCAAACTGGCTGATTGACTTATTGCAGAGAAGAATAGACTGCGTTCCTAATTTTGCGTCTGCCCCGGCTTCCAGAAAGCCGCGGAGGAGGCGCGCGGTTCTGCCGGTTTCTTTTGATTTTGGCGTAAGTATCGCCTGAATATTCTGCTGTCTGAAAAGGGCAGCAGTTTTTTTGTCTTCGGGAAAATCCGGCTGTACGACTGATGACGGCACGAACGTCCTGAAAAGTTTTGCGAACGCCATGCATGATTCCGCTTTTTTTGCGTTGATTTTTATTTTAAGGTTTTTCGCTTCTGCAAGTTTTGCGAGCGGAGCCAAATCTTCCGGGGAAACAAAAAGATTTTTTCCGAAAATGTAAATTCCCTTAAAGAAGTCGGATTTTAAGATTTCTTCTGCGAATGAAAAAGCAGCGGGAGTAAAATGGTCTGAATCTACAGAAAGATAAGTGTTCAATTCAATCTGTGCGCTGTATTTTTCTGCCGTGGCTTTTAAAAGTTCTGTGATGGCGGCAGGCGTGTCGTATTTGCTTAAAAGTTCTATGCTGAGTGCACCGTTGATTTTTGCAACGTTGTCGCCGATTGATTCTGCAAGTGAAAGCGAAACGAGTTTTTGTATGTCCTGACTGCAGCCGGTCCTTAAAAATGTGTATTCGCGTATCTGGTTTGTGAGTTCTTCTGTAACCTGCGAGCCGTCTGCGGGGAAATCCGGCACGTAGAATCCTGCCCACGCAACATAGGAAGGATAGCGCATGCCGAAGTTCAGGGTTGAATGATAATCAGCTTTTGGAAGTTTTATAAAATCCGCAACAGATGTCATTCAGTTTAGTCCTGCGCCCACGCGGTTTCTACGGCTTTGCAGGCAGCCTGTTTTTCTTCTTCACTTAAGAACGAAGCCTTGAAACTGTTCAAGATTACCTGCTTGAGTTCTTCGTCCGTAAAATTCATTTCTTTGTATGCGTTCCAGTATTCGTCCAGAAGTTCTACACCAAAGAAAAGAGGATCGTCCGTGTTGAGCGTTACGAGCATTTTTTTGTCGAAGAATCTGCGGAAAGGATGTTCGCTTAATGTTTTTACGTATTTTTTCGTGAAAACGTTGCTTGTTGGGGCAACTTCAAAAGGAATCTGTTTTTCTGCGCAGGTTTCCATGAGTTTTTCGTCCTGAGCGGCAGAAATTCCGTGCCCGATTCTTTCGGCGTGGCAGATTTCAATTGCGTCCCAGATTGACTGCGGTCCCTGATCTTCGCCGGCGTGGGCAACTGCATGATAGCCTGCATCGAGTGCTTCCCTGAAAACCGGTCCGAAATCTTTTGAAGGTCCTTTTGATTCTGCTCCACCGAGCCCGATTCCGATAAAGCCTTCAAATGAATTTTTCTG
>CAVJKK010000341.1:0-2403 GCA_963649855.1 Anaerovoracaceae bacterium | reverse complement strand
TGAATATTGTTTAAGAAGATTTGTCGCCATAAAAGATGCCCGGGGAATTACAGATTATTTTCATAAGCAGGCTGTTAAAGATGAAGGTGAACACTCAGTCCGTAATTATGTTGTAAAATTAAAAGGCACGGAAGTTTTAATTGCATGTTTTACCCTGAAATGTGGTTCGATTCCTTTTACAGACAAGGCGATTAATTTAACCTTTTCAAAAGAAACGAAACTGGTTCCGGGAGTGGAGCTGGTTAATATTGCTCTAAATGATATGGCTTTAGGCATGATAAAGAAACTTTCCATAAAAGCTGGAAAAAATATTTTTTACGATATTATTCAGCCGATAGTAAAACATATTTCTGATGAAATCGGAACGAAAGTTTTATATCTGTTTGCTGCAAATCCAAAACTTGCTGAATACTATAAAACATGGGGATTTTATCCAGTAGAAGATGAACCGTTTAATGAACGCTTGAATAAAGACTGGCAGAATGAATACAGTCAAAAATGCATTTTTATGTATAAGCCGGTAGCTGAGATTTAGATCTGATTTATAAAAGCATTTAGATTGCCTGACTCTCCGCCGCCCCCCCCAAAAAAAAAATCTCTAAATCTTTGGGACTCCGCCGAAGTTTCCTTCGAGGTAGTTTTCGTCCATGACTTTGTCTATGCGCACCTGCTTTTCGTCGAAGTTTGACAGCTTGCTTGAGCCGTCTTCCTGATTGTCGCAGACCCATACTTCGTCGCGGCGCAGGAATTTGTGGCTCATCAGCCTTGTTTCGTGCATCGTGACGATGAGCTGCACGTTGCGGACTTTTGCAAGTTCAAAGAAGGTCTCGATGAATTTTATCGTCAGAAGTGGATGCATGCAGCGGCTTATCTCGTCTATCACGAAAACCTTGTTCTTTGCCGTCAAAAGCACGTCTAAGAGCTGGAACAGCCTGTAAGTTCCGTCGCTTTCTCTCCTCATCTCGTAGTCTGCTTTTTCGCTTCCGTACTGATGAACGAATTTTAAGGCAGAATACACCGGTTTCCCGGTTTCATCGAGTTTTATCGTAAAGATGTTGGCGCGGTTTCTGATTACGGCAGACCAGCGGCTTTTCTGCCCGGTCCTCATGCTGTTCGTGCGCGCAAGGTTAATCTGAAAATCGAGATTTGCCTTGTCTACAAAAGAAAGATAGCCTTTAACCTTTTCTTCGCTCACGTCTTCTTTTTCAATATCTACAATTCCGGTTCCAAAGTTGTTAAGGAGTTCGGCGTAAGCCTTCAGCGAGCAGGAATCGTCTAAGAGGGCGGTGTCATTTATCGGCTGGTCAGGATAAATCACTTCAAAACTCTTTGCAAACCATTCAAAAATCCGCTTTAAGATAACCGCCTTTTCGTTTTTCTCGTAGAAAGATTTCGTGTTGTGGTTCATGCAGAAAAGAAAAGGAGTTTCGCCGCCTGAAAAAACATTCGCAAGAACTTTTATTTCTTCGCAGTTTTCAAGGACAGTGCCGAATTCGATTCCGGCTTCAACAGACTTCTTGTTGAAGAGATATTTTTTTTCTTCACCCTTCGTAAAATAGAGCCATTCTGCAACAGTCAGTTTTTTCTGCATGTCTATTTCAAGCCCGTAGGTATAAGGCACGCTGTCAATCAGAAAGCAGATTTCAAAAAACGAAGGCTTTTCTTTGTTTTCCTTTCTTATGCGGCAGTAGAGCTCGTCAGAGTTCTGGGCGAGATGCCCGGAGAGAACATAGGCCTTAAGAACGTTCATCGCCTTGAAAAAATTCGACTTACCCGCGCTGTTTGCTCCGTAGATTGCAGCAAATTTAAGCACGCCGGTCTTTAAAAACGGCACAGTGTTTTTCGGATAGAAAAGGTGTTCCTTTTTTGTGCGGAGTTTTTTTCCGCCGGTAAGGGAAAGAGTCTGGATAGAGTCATAAGATAAAAAATTTCCGCAGGAAAATGAAACGAGCATGTTCGCGCTCCACGTTGTAAATTACTCTCTTTTTTTCGCTTTGAACGAATAATAATCATATTTTCGGACAGATACAAGACTTTCTTTAATAATTTTTTAAATATTATTCGTTTTTCTCGAATAAAAATTTGACAATCGGCTAAAAACTTCTTATATTCTAATCATAAATAATTCGATTTTATCGAATTAAACGGAGTGGGTATCGAGTTTTTGAGGACAGTGTAAATTGACAAAAAAGGCGTAGGGAGACACGGTGGTTGAGCTTGTCGAAACTACCAGGCATTACTATATGCTTGATTTCGACGGGCTCAATCGGCGCAAATGACAGAACCGACCGAGAGCCTTTTTTTAGACGGCTAATTTCAAAAACTCGAACTTAAGGCTATTTGAATATTTTTAAGGAGGAACCCAAAATGATTTATTAAACAAGGTTAGTTCAACCTTAAAAA
>CAVJKK010000340.1:0-2406 GCA_963649855.1 Anaerovoracaceae bacterium | reverse complement strand
CTGTAAACGGCAAAAAAATCACCGTTACGGAAAAGGACGTAAACCTTTCGGTCGGAAAAATGCTCTATTCACGCTTAAAATCCGCCTATCCCGACAAAAACATCCAGCTTACGCGCTCTACAGACGTTTTTCTTTCACTTTCGCAGCGTACGGAAATCGCGAATGCAATCAAACTGAAGGATAAGGAAGCAATCCTTTATGTTTCAGTTCACGTAAATTCTTCCCTCGATAAAAAGGCATCTGGGTTTGAAGTCTGGTATCTTTCTCCGGGCTACAGGCGCAATGTTCTGGACAAGGGCAGCGTAGAAGACAAGGATTTGTATACCGTCATGAATTCGATGATGGAAGAAGAATATACGACGGAGAGCATTCTGATTGCAAAATTCATTATGGACGGAATGCAGGCACAGGTCGGAAGTCAGTCGGTTTCACGCGGAATTAAGGCTGAAGAGTGGTTTGTGGTGCGCAATTCCAACATGCCGGCAGTTCTGGTTGAACTTGGATTTTTGTCCAATCAGAAGGAAGGGCTTCTGCTCAAGGATGAAGCTTACTTGCAGAAGCTTTCTCTCGGAATATATAATGGGCTCGCTGCTTTCGTAACGCATTTTGAACGCTCGCGTGGCTTTACAGGAACTAAATGATGAACTTTTTGGCACTTTTAAAACGAAACAGAAATTTTCTGATGATTTTTATTCTTATCGTAATTCTCTGCATTTCCCTCATCTTTTCGATTTTTCATTTTCACGGAACAAAATATTCATTCCGCTATTACATTTCCGGGACTCAGGACATGGTTTTTGAAACGCGTTCAGTTCCAGCCGTAAAAAATGTTTCAAAAGTGAAGGGGTACGTTGAAGAATTTCTGCTTGGACCTTCAGTTCAGCGTGCAGTACCAGCATTTCCGTTAAAAACGAGGATTCTTTTCTGTTTTGAACGTCAGGGAATTCTTTTTCTGAATCTTTCACAGGATGCGATTTTAGATTTGTCGCCGGAAACGAATCTGCGCGGAAACTATGAACTTTTAGAGATGAACGTGAAGTCAAACTTCCCGCATATAAAGAAAATAGAACTTTTTGTAGATGGAATATCCGTATTTTCTGACAAGAAAAATGAATAGAATATAATTGACAAAAGAAAACTGTTATAGAATAATTATAAAATAACAAGGCTACATCAATCGAATATAAGGAGTTTCGAATGAAGAAATCTTTCGTTTTAACCGTTGCAGGAATGATGCTTTTTGGTGCATCAGTATTTGCAAAGGAATCAACACTTATCGATTTCACTATGCTGGATGCTGATATTACTATTAAGGCACAGGACAGCGATGTTGAAATCCCTGAAAACAGCCGCACAATTATGGACTATGCTGTTGCAGCTGGTGCATCATTCAGCCAGGATCAGAAAGACCTTATGAAGACGTCTCTCTACCTCGGTGACTGGGAAGTAGTACTCAACAGTTCTGCACAGACAGTTGGTGCTCTTGCAAATTCTCAGGTTGTACCTGCACCTGTACGCGATACTGCAAAAGTTCCGTTTGCCGGAAAAAATGTAATGGGTGTACGCGTAGTATTCCCTTCTGGCGCATACAATGCTAATGCAAAAATCGTTCCACCGTTCGATATTCCTGCTTATGAACCACTTTCAACAGCAGATGAAAACGGTAACCGCCAGCCACAGACTGACGAAGAAAAGGCTTCTGGACGCACTCTGTTTGAAGCAGACAGCGATGATACTCCTGCTTACGGTATCGTAAAGAACGTCGGAACAATCAAATCTATCGCTGTAACAACAATGGGTATGAACTTCCCTCACAAACTTTATGTTCTCCTTGGAGATACTGATGGTGTAACACGTCGCTATCTTATGGGAACTCTTGGTTTCGACGGCTGGAAGACTCTTACATGGAACAACCCTGATTACATCACAGACGTACGTACTCGTGAAATCCGTGTTTATCCAATCTACCCGCGCGGACTTCCATTTGTAAAGTTTGCAGGATTTCAGGTTGCCCGTGATGCAGCTCATGTTGGCGATGACTTTATCGGATACTTCAAAGATGTAAAAATCATCTATGACAAAGCAGAACTTACTTCAGAACGCGACATTGCAGATGAAGACCTCTGGGGAATCATCACAAAGAAAGAAACTGCACGTCAGAATCTTGAAATGAGCCGTTTTGGTAACAAACAGGTTAACCGCTACCTTGAAAAGTCTAAGATGGCAACAGAAGAATCATTCTCATCTTCAATTGATGAAAATTCTTCTTCTAATGCTCAGTCTAATGGTGGTCAGGCAGCTGATGCTAAGTAAGTTTTCCAAATAGGAAACTTCTGGAAACCGTCCGAATTTTCGGGCGGTTTTTTTATGCCTTAATGTTGTAAAAATGATTTTTAATGATAGAAT
>CAVJKK010000339.1:0-2416 GCA_963649855.1 Anaerovoracaceae bacterium | reverse complement strand
CCGGAACTTTAATGTGCCTTGTTCTGCCTTTCCTCAGCGGGGCGTTTAGTGCTATTATGAACATAATTTATTTTATATTAAAGGAAATCGTTCTGTTCTTTGCGAAAGCTCCGCAGATCAGAATCTAGACACCGTATGCAGCATCCAGACTATAATTCACCGATTGCACTGAAAACTTTTATGGACGAAAACAATATGGCAATGCAGAAGAAATTCGGGCAGAATTTTCTCGTAAATGCAGATGCCAGAACCCGCCTTATCGACGCTCTTGACGTAAAGCCTGAAATGACGGTCTGGGAAGTAGGTCCCGGACTTGGCAGCATGACGAGCGGACTTCTTGAACGCGGGGTAAACCTCACCGTCTTTGAAATTGATCACGGTTTTGCGCGGCTTTTGCCGCAGTTTTTTGAAGATTTTGAAAAATCCGGGCATTTTACGCTTGTTGAAGGCGATGTCTTGAAAACCTGGCAGAAATTTGCGCAGGGTAAGGAGCCGCCTCAAAGGTTTTTCGGAAACTTGCCGTACAATGTTGCAGCGACAATCATTGCCGATACGATAACCAAAGGCTTAAGGTTTGAGAAAGCCGTTTTTACGATTCAAAAAGAGGTCGGGCTGAGGATGAATGCAAAGCCCGGAACTGAAGATTATTCTTCTTTCAGCGTTCTCTGTCAGTGGGCGTACAACGTAAAACCCGTGATGGATCTTTCAGGCGGAAATTTCTGGCCCGTGCCTAACGTTGCAAGCCGCGCAGTTTTGATGACAAAGCGGGAAGATTTTCCGCGCTGTAAAAATCCGCAGCTCTTTTTAAAAATGGTAAGGCAGATTTTTTCACTGAGAAGAAAAACGCTCCGCAACAACCTTTCACGGTTTGTAAACGCGCAGATTTGTGACGAAGCATTAAAAAATACGGGAATCGAACCGTCAGTCCGTGCAGAAAACTTAAGCATAGAAGACCTGCTGAAACTCTCCGACGCAATAGATTCCGTCATGAAAGAAGGCAGAAAATGACAGACGTTCAGAACAATTTGCAGTCAGTTTTAAAAAATATTCCTCAGAACATAAAACTCGTCGCGGTGAGCAAGTTTCATCCGGCGCAGAGCGTAATCGAAGCGATCGAAGCAGGGCAGAATCTCTTCGGCGAAAACCGCGTTCAGGAAGCCGCCCAGAAATTTGATGAAATCCGTGAAAAAGGCTACAACCCGGAACTTCACATCATCGGCTCTTTGCAGCGAAACAAGGTAAAGGAAGCAGTCCGCATCGCTTCAATGATTGAATCAGTTGACCGAACCGAACTTCTCGATGAAATTGAAAAGCAGTGCGCAAAAATCAATAAAACGATTCAGATTCTCTTTGAAATCCACACGGGAGAAGAAAGCAAGTCCGGTTTTGAATCTAAAGATGCTCTCGAAGCTGCGCTGAAAAACTTTGAAAAAGGAATGTATCCGCACATACAGATAAAAGGTTTTATGACGATGGCGCCTTTGACGCAGGACGAAGCGTTGATCAGAAAATCGTTCAAAACCCTGAAAAATCTTCAGAGCCAGATTCAGAAAGAATATCCTGCGTATGATTTTGGCGAACTTTCGATGGGAATGAGCGGAGACTATAAAATTGCAATTGAAGAGGGTTCAACAATGGTAAGGATCGGAACTGCCATTTTTGGAGCGAGAGATTATTCTAAATGAGAAAACTGTCAAAAATAATCTGCCTGATGACTGTTCTCGTATTCGGTGCAAATTTCTGCTTTGCTGATACGACTTCAACGACGAGTTATGACGACATCAATTTTCCTCAGTGGGCAAAAGACCTGCGGCGCACGGAAATCATCACGTTCGGTTCCCTGCCGTTTGTTACTCTTTGGACTTCCATGGGTTACGGGCTTGCCGTTCAGGGAACTTTTCACAATCCGCTCGATAAATCGAGTTCAGACTACTCGGAAAGCGAACAGAAACAGATTATCGCGATTGCAGCGGCAGCGAGCATCGGGCTTGGTCTTACCGACCTTATCATAAACCTCATCGTCCGCAGCGTAAAAAAATCCCGGCAGAATAAAATCCAGAAGACTATTCTCGTAGTTCCTTTCAGCGAGCAGCAGAAAATGCTCTCAGAATCGGGCGCAGAAAATCCTCCTGAGCCTGAAAATCTGCCGCCGCCTCCGCCGGAAGAAGAACAGCCAGAAGAACCACAGATTGAGACGAAAGATTACCTTATCAGGGGACTTGAAAATGCCATTTTTTAATGAAGCAGTTCCGAAAGATTTTGAAGGAACGGAAAGACTCGATAAATACATTGCCAGCCTCCCGGATGGAATGAACCGTTCAAAACTCAAAAGCGGCGCTACCGAAATCATAGTAAACGGAAAAAATGCAAAACTGAACACAAAGGTAAAGGCGGGTGACAAGATATTCATTCAGTG